>DASWSI010000079.1:0-10759 GCA_036402715.1 Candidatus Limnocylindrales bacterium | reverse complement strand
CATGACGCCGCTCGCCCGGGTCGTCGGGATGTTGAACGAGAACGCGGTCGGTCCGCCGATATGCGGCTTGCCGAGGCGGCTGAACAGGCTGCGGAGCATCGCGTTGGCGTCGGTCACGGTGCCGAGCGTCGAGCGCGGATTGGCGCCGAGCCGTTCCTGGTCGACGATGATCGCCGTCGTGAGCCCGTCGAGGACGTCGACCTCGGGCCGCGCCAGCGTCGGCATGAAGACCTGGACGAAGGTGGAGTAGGTCTCGTCGATCAGCCGCCGCGACTCAGCGGCGATCGTGTCGAAGACGAGCGAGCTCTTGCCCGAGCCGGAGACGCCCGTGAAGACGGTCAGCCGGCGCTTCGGCAGCACGACGCTGACGTCCTTGAGGTTGTTGACCCGCGCCCCGTGGACGCGGATCAGGCCGTGGGTGTCGGCGACGTGCGGCGAACGCGACGACGTGTCGGCCGGCGTGGCGATGCTCATCGTCCGCTTGCGCGGCGTCGGTCCGTGATCACCTTCCCCGCCGCGAGGCCGCGCCTCACGCCGGCGTCGCGAGCCAGTTCGGCAGCTCCGATGCCAGCGTCGCGAGCGGCAGCGAGCCGTGCCCGAGGACGGCGTCGTGGAAGGCGCGCAGGTCGAACGTCGATCCGTCGCGCGCCTCCATCTCGCGTCGCAGCCGCTCGATCTCCCGCTGCCCGATCTTGTATGTCAGCGCCTGACCGGGCCAGCAGATGTAGCGGTCCGTCTCGATCGTCGCGTCCGTCTGCGACAGCCCGGTGTCGAGCAGGAAGTCGATCGATCGCTGGCGATCCCAGCGAAGCGCGTGAAGGCCCGTGTCCACGACGAGCCGCGCCGCGCGCCAGGCCATCGCGTCCAGCATCCCGAATCGCTCCGCCTCGGACCGATAGAGGCCCATCTCCGCGGCGAGCTTCTCGCTGTACAGCCCCCAGCCCTCGACGTACGCGCCGCCGACCATCCGCGCCCCCAGGCGGCGGAACGCGTTGAGGTCCTGGTTCTCCATCTCGAGCGCGATCTGGAAGTGGTGGCCCGGGACGGCCTCGTGGTACGTCGTCGTCGCGAGCTTCGTATAGGTCCGCGATGGCAGGTCGTACGTGTTGACGTAGTAGATCCCCGGCCGCGAACCATCGATCGCCGGCGGGAAGTAGTACGCGAACGGCGCGTCGCGCTCCTTGAACTCCTCGACGGGACGAACCTCGAGGCCGGCGCGCGGCAGCCGTCCGAAGAACCGCGGAGCGATCGCAAGCGCGCGCTCGATGTCCTCGTTGGCACGTTCGACGAGCGTCTCCTTCGACGCCGGGATGTTCGCGGCCTCGTTCGTCAGCGAGGCGCGGTAGCGCTTCGTGTCCGCGCCGAATCCCGCCGCCGCGGAGATCTCCTGGCGCTCCGCCTCGATCTCCCTGATCTCCGCCATCCCGATCTCGTGGACCTCGCGCGGATCGAGATCGAGCGTCGTCCACGATCGGATCGCCGTCCGGTAGAGCGCGTCGCCGTTCGGGGCGGACCAGAGCCCCGGGTTCTCGCGGGTCTTCGCGAGGTACTCGTCGCGGAGGACGTCGAGGAATGCCTGGTCCGCCGGATAGACGTGGTCCCGGACGGCATCGCGGACGCGCTCACGATCCGCGTCCGAGGCGACCTGGACCATCGACGGGATGACGGCCTCGCCGATCGGGACGGCGAGGAGGCGCTCGATCTGGGCGATCGTCCGCTCGGCGACGATCCGCGGCGCGGTCAGGCCGTCCGCGAGCCCGTCCCGAAGGATCTGCGCGTTGGCGGCCATGTACGCGGGGTAGGCAGCGAGCCGCGCGAGGAGCTTCTCGAGGCGCTCGGGCGTGTCGGCCGGCTGGAACTGCGTCAGCTGCGGCAGGAGGGTCTGGGGGCCCGCCATCTGGTCCACGACCCGGAGCTCGTGGATCTTCTGGTCGTCCTCCTCGAGTGCGAGGTCGCAGACGACGCGGATCATGTCGCGGGTGATCCGGTCCTCGACCGGCAGGCCTTCGGGCGGGATCGCCTCCACCTCGCCGATCGTTCGCTCGAACAGCGCGCGCGCCTTCGCGCGGCCCGCGGGGCCTGGGTCCTCGAGCCGGTCCGCGTAGCGCTCGTCGCCGTATTGCGACGCGAGCGTTGGATTGAGCTCGAGGATCGCCTCCCAGAATCGGTCGGCGAGGACGTTGACGGGAGACGTCGGATCGGACGGGGTCACGCAAGACCTCCAGGCTCAGCGGCGGCTGCCGCGGCGGGCCGGCCCCAGGCGGGTGGCGGGGTCCCGGCGTTGGGTTGTTCGGCCTAGCGTACCGGCTCCGGCGCGAAGAGCGGGAGCTGCGCGCCGGAACCCTCGATCGCCGGGTCGAGGCCCAGGTACGGCTCGAGGGCATCGAGGTCGAGCGAGTCGCCCTCGAGGAACGTCCGGAGGTGGTTCCACTTGAGGATGTGCCAGTTGCCCTCGGCGATCGCGGAGCGAAGGAGCGGCGAGCGGGCGATCTTGTGCCGGACGAGCTCCGTCCGCTCGGGCGGCACGACGAGGAATCGGACGAGGCGCTCGTCGGGCGGGATCCGCGCGTGGCGGCGGAGGATCGGCTCGCCGAGCATCGCAGTCCACTCGACCTCGAACGCGAGCGCGGCGCGTCCCGGCACGTACCAGATGCAGTCGATCGCCTCGAGCGCGTCGACCGGGCCGCTCGTCACCACCGGCAGGTGGATGTTCCGCTCGCGGTCGTCGAGGCGGTCGCCCAGGCGGCCCTCGCCGGCGCGGCGCGACTGCTCGCGCAGCCCGAGCCAGACGTGCATCCCCAGGCGGTGGCCGCCGTCCGCGAGCGCCGCGAGCAGCCCCGTGTGCTCGTGCGAGCGCCGCAGCAGGTCCTCGTCCGTCGTCAGGCGGTCCGGGCGGCTCTCCTCGCTGCGGTAGCTGTCGAGGCAGGCGCGGATCAGGCCTTCATCCGGCAGGTCGTGCTCCCCGAACAGGGTCGCGATCCGCTCGAGGAACGCCGACTCGGACAGCGCGCCGGCCGTCGAGAGGATGCTGTACACGGCCCACTCGGTCCGGTCAGGGAGCGGCGCCGCGGCCGAGGCGCGATCGTCGCGGTCCGCGAGCCACCACGTTCCGGATTCGACCTCGACGACACGTCGCTGGGTCGAGCGGGTCAGCTCGTCGCGGATGAGGCCCACGAGACGGTCGACGTGGTCCACGCCACTCGCGGTCGTCGCGCCAGCGGGGGCGGCCGCGACCGCCGCGTCCGTGCCCTCCGCTTGCAGCGTGTCCGCGGATGCGCCCCCGGCGAGGACGAGACGCCGAAGCTGTCCCGAGCGGTCGAGCGCGACGAGGACGTCACCGAGGAGCCGCTCGAGCCGAGCCGGCTCGCCGCGGGCGCGGAGCACCTCGACGACGGTGTCCGAAACCGTGCGGGCGGCATCGACCGCCGAGAACGGCCGGGCATCGAGCCGCTCGGGTGCCGCGAAGATGCCACGGGCCGGGACGAGCTCCGGATCCCCGGCGCCGCCCGGGACCGCCGGCAGCGCCACGTTCGCGCGGGTTCGCGCGGCCGGGGGCACGACCGCGCCCGGCGGCAGCAGCTCGACGAAGCCGCCGTCCGCGCCCTCCGTCCCGCCCGCATGCGCCGACAGCACCCGGAACCCGGCCGCGACGCCGCCGAGTGCCGCCGCGACGAGCGGCTCCGCGCCACCGCTGTCGAGGAGCACGACGGCACGGCCATCGCGCTCGAGCGCCGGCTCGATCGCCTCGAGTGACCGCCGCAGCGCCGCCGACTGCCAGCCCCACGGGACGCGACCGACGGGCCCGATCAGGCTCTCGATCGGGAGGCCGGCGGCCGCGGTTCGGCCGAGGACCCACGCCGTCGCGTGGTACGCGAGCGCCGCCGCCTCCGGGCTCTGCCGGAGTGGCGCCTGACCGAGGATCAGCCTGATCCGCGGCCGAACCGGCCGCTCCGCGAGCTCCGTCGCCTGGGCCTTCAGCGTGCCGAGCGACGCCGGACCGGCAACCCGGACGATCGCCGTCGCGGGTCCGTCGGCGAGGCTCCGGAGATTCTCGCCGAAGCGCGCCTGGGCGCGAGCCGGGGCATGCGCCGCGGACTCCGCCTCGAGCCGCTGGACGAATGCGCGGACGAGCCGAAAGCCGTCGTCGACGGCGAGCCACGGATTGCGTTCGAGCCAATGGGTGACGGGCCCGCGCCGGACGCGGCCATTCGAGATTCGGAGCGGAGCGACGCGGCCGTGGTGCGTCGTCAGCCGGCTCGCGGGCAGGATCGCGTGGAGGAAGGCGAGACGCAGCGCGGCCTCGACCGGTTCGGCGCGAAGCTCGCCATCGATCTGGTCGAGGACGGCACCGAGACCAACGAGCTGCCGATCCGTGTGGAGGGCCAGCAGCTGCGCCGGCAGCTCCTCGTGGCCGTCCGGCACGGGGAACCGCGCGGCGAGCCTGATCCGCAGGTCGTCCGCCCCGAACGGCCGCTCGGCGAGCGCCCGGTCGTCGTCGTCGAGCGGCGCTTCACGGTCCGTGCCGCCCGCCTGCTGGTCGCGGCACACCGCGCAGCGATAGTGCTTCCGGGCCGGAGCGGCGACGGCACCGGCGGGGCCGTCGAGCCGCACCTCCCAGCCGATCTCGTCGACGACCAGCGAGCGCCCGCATGTCGCGCAGTGGGACGCGAACATCTCGTCGATCGAGGCACGGAGCGTCGAGCTGCCGCGCGGCGAGACGGCGAGCGCCTCGAACGCGGCATCGAGATGGCGGACGTCCGGCGGCCGAAGGACGATCTCGGCGAGAAGCCGCGTCAGCGGCCCCGATTCGATCGACACGGCGCGCCGATCGCGGTCAACCGCGGCTCGGGCGATCCAGCCACCGCGGGCATGGAGATCGACGACGACGTCCCCGGGCTCGGTCAGGCGGTCGATCCACGTCCCGACGACATCCGGCGCGGCCGGCGGCGCGATCCGCTCGAACGCGGGCAGCGAGAAGCCGGGCTCGACCGGGCCAGGGAGTCCGCGCGCCGCCATCGCGGGCATGCTAGTGGAGTCGAATGGGTCGCCGTCGGGGCTCCGGACACGCGTCGTGGTCCAGCGCGGTCCAACGCCTCACCGGCCGCCGGTCAGGCGCGTCGGGTCCGCGGTCGGTTACGCCTCGTCGAGGTCGTCTGCCTCTTCCTCGAACGCCTCGTCCGTCGTGACGTCCGCCGGCAGGACTCGGTCGAGGTCCTGAATCCCCTCTTCGTCGTCGTCGTCGTCGAGCTCCTCGTCGAGGTCGATGTCCTCGCGAACGAGCGTCCCCTTCGTGTACGGGCGAAGGTCCGTCGACTTCGCGGCGGTCGGGAAGCTGACCTTGCCGTAGTTGCGGGGGTCCTGGAACGTCTCCCGGATGATGATCCGGACGTCCTTGTCGCCGAGCGACGTGACGCCGGCCGCGTACTTGTTGCCGTCCGCCATCAGCTTGAGGAGGCGCGCCGCGACACGCGGCTCGACGACACCGATCCGGATGCCATTGCTCGTCGCGATCAGCCGATTGCCCTGCGGGGTCATCTCGACGTTGTCGCCGGGGTTGACCTGCGCGAGCTCGCGGGGATGCGGCAGATCGGTCAGGTACGCGAACCCGGTCTTGCCGGTCTCCTCGACGAAGATCCCGACCGGGGCCTTGCTGCCGACCGCGGCCGGCACGGTCTTCTCACCCGCGGTCACGAGGAGGACCTTGAGGCGGTCGATGTTCCGCTCGGCGATCCGGTTCGTGGGATCGAGCGCGAGCGCGGTCTGGTAGTGCTCTCGGGCCGCGGCGAGCTCGCCGAGCTCCCACAGCGCCTTGGCCAGCCGATTCTCCGCCTCCGCCTCCGGGCCCAGCTCGAGCAGCTTGCGGTTCGTCTCCGCGGCCTCCGACCACTCCGCCGCAGCGGCATGGGCAATGGCCTGGTCGGCGAGCTGTCGCTTCATCCGGGTCTGGTTGACGGGACTGGAAGCGGCGGTATCGACGTCGGTGAAGGTCACGGGATCGATCGTCCTTTCGGAGCGCGGTAAAGCATCGGGGAGGGCGGGGCCGAGGCCGGACCCGGAGGCGCGCGGAACACGCCGAACAGGGTTCCTGCGAGGAAGGCTTTCTAGCACCCGAGCAGGATTCCGTCAAACGGGGAGGGGTGTGGCGCGGGCCGCGGGGCGCCGGCGCGAGTTCCCGCCCGGTGTCGGTTCTGCGGCGAGCCGTCGCCAGATTCCCGCCCCGTGGCGACTTCGCCGCGTCGGTCGACCGGCCCGTCGCGAGATCCGCGGCCGCACCACTTCTTCTCAAATTCCACCCCCACGCGCACAAGCCACGGCTTTCCTCTCAGATGCGCGCTGCAATGGCAGCTGAGAAGAATCGGCGGTCGCGTCGTGCACGGCCTCGGCGGGCCGGGGCGCGAAACCGATTCTCGTGCGCGCCCCAGTCGCGTCTGAGAGAAATCGCTGCGGCCGCCACTCCCCGCGCGGCCGCCCGGCGGGGACCTGACGATTTGGGACTCGCGCCGCGGGGCCACGCGCCGGGCGCCGGCCGCTCCCCTAGCGCAGCCGCAGGTTCCAGGCGACGACGGCGACTCCGACGGCGGCGAGCAGCAGCGTCTGCCAGATCCAGCGCGGGTCGCGGCGCCGGGACGGTGGGGCCCCGTGGAACGCGTCCCAGAGGAAGAAGATCAGCGCCAGGATCGCCGGCCCGATGAGCCGCGGAATGTCCATCGCGCGGAGGGCCGCGGCCCCGATCGCGACGGCGCTCGCGTACGTGGCCGCGGACCACAGCGCGTCGCGGAGCGACGACACGCGGATCGCCGAGACGCGGTACCCGAGCAGCCCGGCGATGAGCGCGTCCGCGGCGGCGAGCAGAAGCAGGTTCGCCTCCGACATCGGCGCGCCGGCACCGCCTGCCGCCCCGGCACCGAGCCCCGCGGCCCCAGGCTCCGGCAGCCCGCCCGGAACGAGCGCCGCGGCGCCGACGAAGCCGAGGAACGCGATGACGATCGCCTCGGCGAGCAGCGTGCCGTTGTCGGCCGGGGTGGCGCCGCGCGGCGAGGCGAGGATCCGGCCCTCGGTACGGAGGATGCGGTCGACGATGATCGCCGCGACGACGAGCGCCGGCACGAGCGCGAGGCCGATCGGGACGAGCCGGATCGCACCGACACACGCCAGCCCCGCGACCGCGGGCGTGAGGAGCGCCTCGACGGGGACGCCGGCAGATTCGGCGGCAGGATCCGTTTCGGCGTGGACCTGCAGGGCACCCAGCAGCAGCGCCGCGAGCAGGATGGCCCCGACGACCCAGACGAGCGGCCCCTCGGCGAAGCGCGACATCCCGACGATCGTCACGGCCGCGACGACGAGATCGCGCCGCGGCGCGGTTCCCGACTCCATCGCACGGATGGTAGGCGATGACATCGTCATTCCAGGCCGAACGACGCGCGCCGAGCGGCGCGCCGCCGCGCGTCGACGACGAGGCCGGCCGGCGTCCTCACGCGCGCGCCAGCCGCTGCGCCTTCGCCCCGACCCACCCGAGCAGCTCCGCACGCGATCGCGTGTTGAGGACGTTCGCCGGCTCGACCCACGCGCGGCGGGCCTGGCTGATCCCCCATCGGACGAAGTCGAGCTCGGCCGTCTTGTGGGCATCGGAATCGATCGTCAGCACGCAGCCGAGCTCGACGGCGCGCCGCGCGCGCTCGACGGACAGGTCGAGGCGGTGCGGTGAGCCGTTCATCTCGAGCGCCGTGCCCGTGCGCGCGGCCTCCGCGTAGACGGTCTCCCAGTCGAGATCGAGGTCATCGCGCGACTGGATCATCCGGCCGGACGGGTGCGCGACGATGTCGACGTGCGGGCTGCGAATCGCGTTGAGCGTCCGCCGCGTGAGCTCCGCGCGTGACTGCCGCCGCGCGACGTGAACCGACGCGACGACGACGTCGAAGCGGGCGAGCAGCTCGTCGTCGTAGTCGAGGTTCCCGTCCGCACGGACCTCGAGCTCGCACCCGTGGAGCAGCCGAAAGCCTTCCGCCGGCGTCTCCGGCGGAGCGGTCCCCGCGGCCTCCTCCGCGGCGAAGCGCGCGTTCAGCTCCGCGATGATCTTCCGCTGCGCCTCGACGCGAATCGGCGCGAGGCCGCGGGCGATCGCGAGCGAGATCGAGTGGTCCGTCAGGACTTCGTAGGCGTAGCCGCGACGGCGGCACGCCTCGGCCATGACCTCGATCGAATGGACGCCGTCGGACCACTCCGAATGCGTGTGGCAGTCGCCGCGCAGGTCGGCCTGGGTGATGAGCGTCGGTAGCCGGCCCGTGAGCGCGGCCTCGACCTCGCCGAGATTCTCGCGCAGCTCCGGCTCGATGAACGGCATGCCGAGGAACCCGTACGCCTCCGGTTCGGTGGCGAACGTCCGCAGCTCCGCTGCTGCACCGGTCAACGGCTCGCCGTCCTCGCCGATCTTCAGGAACCCCTTCTCGGACAGGCTCCAGCCGCGATCGCGAGCTCGCGCCCGAAGGACGACGTTGTGCTCCTTCGAGCCGGTGAAGTGGACGAGGTAGGTTCCAGCCTCGCCCGGCGGCATGACCATCAGGTCGACCTGCGGACCGCGCATCAGCTGGACGGCCGCCTTGTGGCCGCCGCGGTTGATGACGCGCTCCACGATCCCGAGCGTCGCGAACCGCTCGACGAGCGCCTGGGGGTTGTCCGTCTCCGCGAGCAGGTCCAGATCGCCGATCGTCTCGCGCCGCCGCCGGAACGAGCCGGCCGGAACGATCGAGTGGAGTCCCGGTGTCCCCGCGAGTGCTTCGATCAGCGACTCGATGATGGCCTCGGCCTGGTGGATGAGCAGGCGCTGCGGCCGCGACTCCATCGCCGCGATCCCTTCGAGGATCGCGGCTTCGGTCTTCTCCGACACGCCCTTGAGCGACCGAAGCGTGCCGGCCTCGGCCGCCTGTCGCAGGTCCTCGACGGATTCGATCCCGAGCTCCTCGTAGACCAGCCGAACCGTTCGCGGGCCGAGCCCCGGGATCCGCAGCAGGTCGACGAGGCTCGCCGGGATCTCCGCCTTCAGCCGCTCGTGCATCGCGAGTCGGCCGGTCTTCGCCAGCTCGGCGAGCTTGTCGCTGATTGCCTGCCCGACGCCCGGAATCTTTGGTGGCGGCCCGGACCGATACGCCGCGACGACGTCGAACGGCGCCCGACCGATCGCATCCGCGGCCCGGTGATATGCGACGGTCTTGAAGACGAGCTCGCCCTTGACCTCGAGGATGTCGCCGATCTCGTGGAAGATCCGGGCGAGGTCGCCATTCGTGAGTGCGCGCGGCTCCCCGCCGGCGTCGTCTTCGGCCATGGGCCGATGGTAGCGGCGCGCGACGCCGCGGCCGGCCGGACGTTACGCGGCGACGACCCGGTCGCGACCCGCGCGCTTCGCGCGGTACAGCGCGTGGTCCGCCTGCTCGAGGAGCTGGGCGATCGGCTGATCGGCGCTCGTCGCCACGGCGACGCCCACCGACACGCTCACGCCCGAGACCTTGAACCGGCGCAGATCGAGGCGCCGAACCGCTTCGCGCACCCGCTCACCGACCTCGAGTGCCACGGCGTGACTCGGGTTGCGGAGCAGGACCGCGAACTCCTCGCCACCGAACCGGGCCGGCACGTCATGCTCCCGAACCGCTCCGGCGATCGCGCGGGCCACGGCCCGCAGGACCTCGTCCCCGACGGCATGGCCGTGGGCGTCGTTGAGCATCTTGAAGCGGTCGATGTCGACCATCAGGACACCGACGGCGTCGTCCGCCCGCCGCCGGCGCGAGAGGAGCCCGCAGAACTCGTCGAAGTAGCGGCGGTTCGGGAGGCCGGTCAACGCATCGGTCGACGCGCGCGTCTCCGCGGCCTGGTGCGAGGTGGCCCGGTCCAGCGCGGCGGAAGCCTCGACCGCGGCGCCGGCGAGGATCCGCATCGCCGAGGCCGGCCAGCGGGCATTCGTCCGGTGCGAGACGACGATCGCGCCGACGACGCCGGCCTGTGTCCGGAGCGGGACCGCGACGGTGTGCTTGAGGCCGTAGACGTCGCGGGTCCGGCCGGCGATTCGCTCGGCGATCCTTGCCGGTGCGCCGGTTGAGAGGCTGCTCGCGCCGCCGAGCCGGGACTCGATCCGCCGGCTGTCGAACACCGCACCGTCACGAGTCCCCGCGGCCGGAAGCCGAACGCGTCCGCCGCGGGTCGCATCACGGACGCTCCCCGCCCAGTCCCGTGCCGACTCGATTCGTCGCGGCCGGTTGGGGCTGTTGGCCGACGAGGCGTCCGGCGCGACGAAGTCCCGGATGCCGGCGACCACGAACTCCGGCGGAGGCACGACGGCCGGTTCGAGCTCGAAGGCGAGCTGCTCTCCGCCGACGCGCAGGGCGATCAGCGATCGAAGGTCCGTCGCCTCGCCGAGCGGGTCGTCGAGGTCGGACAGCGGGAACAGCGTCGTCGAGCTCGGGATTCCCGGGCGGCTGCTGACGAGCGTCGCCTCGAGGGCGTTCGTCTCGGCCCGGTGGCGAACGACGACGATGTGGTCCGCGCCCGTCCCGAGCGCGAGGTCCTCGACGATGGCGTCGACGATCGCATCGGGCGATACGGAGCGGGACAGGCCCTGCAGGATCCGGGCGAAGCTCTCTGCCTCGCTCCGGCGGCCGGCCTCGAGCGCCGCGACCTCGTTTCGATGGAGGATGGCGGCCGCGCCCACGACGAGGACAAGCGTTGCGAGGGCGAAGTCGATCGCGCGCGGCTGCCCGGCGGCGAGCCGAAG
>DASWSI010000078.1:0-1854 GCA_036402715.1 Candidatus Limnocylindrales bacterium | reverse complement strand
GTTCGATGACGCGAAGACGAACCGCGGGACGCCCGCCTGGCGTGCGGCGTCGAGGACGCCGAGCAGCTGCCCGACGTTGACGTCGAACGTTCCGAGCGGGTCCGCCACCGAGTCCGGAATCCCCGCGCGCGCCGCGAGATGGACGACCGCGTCTGCGCCGGCGACCGCGCGCGCGACCGCGCCGCGGTCTGCGAGCTGCGCCTCGGCGAGCTCGTGCGGGACGCCGTCGAGGTACGCCCGCCGGCCGATCGAGAGGTCGTCGAGGATTCGGACGCGGTCCCCACGCTCCACCAGGAGCCGCGCCACTGCGGAGCCGATGAACCCCGCGCCGCCGGTGATGAGGACGAGGCGGCTCACGGGACGATCACCGCCGGAACGCTCGCCGGCGCGCGGTCAGGCCCGCGTCGAGGAGCGGTCGCGGGCCGCCTGCGCGGGCACCCAGCGGACGTTCTGGACGAGCGTCGTCGGGTCGATGAGGGCACGGTTGTCGGCGATCTTCAGGAGCATCGTGTCGATCAGCTCCTCGTCGAGGAGACGCGGCTGAAGCCCGAGACCGACGAGCTTCGAGTGGACCGCGTTGTAGTAGTGCTCCTCCGATTCCTTCCGCGGGTTCGGTGTGTGCTCGATCGAGACCTTCCAGCCCAGGTGCTCGGCGGCCGCCTTCACCCGTTCGGCCAGCTCGAGGACGCTGAACTGCTCCGTGAACTGGTTGTAGACACGCAGCTCGCCCGGCGCCGCGGGATTGCCGGCGGCGAGAGCGACGCACTGGATCGTGTCGCGGATGTTCAGGTAGCCGCGCGTCTGGCCGCCCTTGCCGTACACCGTCAGCGGGTGGCCGATCGCCGCCTGGACGCAGAACCGGTTCAGCGCCGTCCCGAAGACCTCGTCGTAGTGGAAGCTCGTCACGAGCCGCGGATCGAGCTTCGAGTCATCCGTCTCGAGGCCGTAGACGACGCCCTGGTTGAGGTCCGTCGCCCGAAGGCCCCAGATCCGCGTCGCGAAGTGGATGTTGTGGCTGTCGTGGACCTTCGAGAGGTGGTACATCGAGCCCGGCGTCTTCGGGTAGAGGAACGTGTGCTCGCGACCGTTGTGCGAGACGGTCAGGTAGCCCTCTTCGATGTCGATGTCCGGCGTGCCGTACTCGCCCATCGTCCCGAGCTTGACGAGGTGGGTGTCCGGCGACCGGTCGCGGATGGCGAACAGCAGGTTGAGGTTGCCGACGACGTTGTTCGCCTGCGTGTATGTCGCGTGGCGGACGTCGATCATCGAGTAGGGAGCGGACGGCTGCTCGCCGTAGTGGACGACGGTGTCCGGCCTGAAGCCGTCGATGACGCTCTCGACGAACGCGTAGTCCGTCAGGTCACCGACCTGGAGCTCGATGTCGTTCTCGGTGACCTCGCGCCAGGCGCGGACCCGCTCGTGGAGCGTGGGGACCGGAAAGAGCGGGCGGACGCCGATCTCCGCCTCCCAGCCGCGCTTGGCGAAGTTGTCGACGACCATCACTCGGTGTCCGGCGCGGGAGAGGGCCATCGCGGTCGGCCAGCCGAGGTAGCCGTCGCCGCCGAGGACGAGAATCCGCTGGGTCACCGTCGCTCGCCCTCCCATGATGTTCGTGCGGCGCGCGTTCTCGGCATCGCGCCGGCTCCCACCGAACCGCGGGCGAGTCTAGCATTCGGATCAGCGAGTTCGTCCGCCGCCTCGGTCCGGCCGCCCGGAAGCCGTCGCGGCGACCTCCTCGTAGACCCGCGCGTATTCGCCCGCGGTCCGGCTCCAGGAGAACGCGGCTGCGCGGCGGATACCCGCGTCCCGGAGCCGCGTTGCGGTCGCCGGCGTCGTGAGGACGGAGCGAACCGC
>DASWSI010000077.1:0-1822 GCA_036402715.1 Candidatus Limnocylindrales bacterium | reverse complement strand
GACGAGGCGCGCGTCGACGGTCGCGCCGCGGTCGACGACCTCGCCGACCTCTTCGACACGCAGTTCGGGCTCGAGGACGAGGACGAGTACGACACGGTCGGCGGGCTGATCTATCACCGCATCGGGGGCATCCCGAATCCGGGCGACCAGGTCGACGTCGACGGCCTTCGGCTCACCGTCGAGACGACCGACGGACGGCGCGTTGGGAAGGTGCTCGTCGTTCGCCGCCGCGAGGAAGCCCCCGCCGGCGTCGACGACGGGGACCGCTAGGGCGTTCGCCGCGTAACCGGCGAAGCCCCTACGCGCTGATGACCGAGACGATGATCTCCTCGAGCCGTCCGCGCGCCGCACGGTCGACGACGCCGGCCGCGTCGAGCTCCGCGAGCGCCTCGTCGCGATAGCGGCGTGCCTCGTCGCGCGTGTACGTCCGCGCGCCGGCTCGCTCGAGGATTGCGACGATCTCGGTCACATCCGCGGGGTTCGCGTCGGCGGCGCGATACAGCTCCGCGAGCCGCGCCCGATCGTCCGGCCCGGCGTGCTCGAGGGCGTAGAGGATCGGGAGCGTCTTCTTCTTTCGGGCGAGGTCCGTGGGCTCCTTGCCGGTCGCGTGCTCCTGGCCCCAGATCCCGAGCAGATCGTCGTTGAGCTGGAACGCGATCCCGAGCGCCCACCCGAACGCCCGGTAGCGGCGGATCACCTCGTCATCGTCCGTGGCGAGGATCGCCCCGGCCTCGATCGAGGCCGCGATGAGCGCCGCGGTCTTCCGGCCGATCATGTCGAAGTAGAGCTCGACGGACATTGGCGCGTCGCTCTCGCTCGTCCGGATGTCGATGTACTGGCCCTCGCACAGGGCGACGCACGTCTCGTCGTAGAGCCGCATGAGGCGGAGCACCGTCGCGTCGCTGAACCCGAGCTCCGTCAGCCGATGCAGCGCCGTGCGGCTCAGGCTGAACAGCATGTCACCGGTGTTGATCGCCTGCGGGACACCGTGAACCGCCCAGACAGTGGGTCGGTGATGTCGCTCGCGGTCGCCGTCCTCGATGTCGTCGTGGACGAGGCTGAAGTTGTGACCGAGCTCGACGGCCGCCGCGCCGGGGAGCGCGCGGCGGTAGTCGCCCGTGATCGAGGCGTACGCGAGGAGGCCGAGGAGGGGCCGCATCCGCTTGCCGGCGGGCGCGCCGGATCGGTCGAGACCGAGGTGGTAGCGGACCATCTCGTAGACGCCGGCGGTCGATTCGCCGCGGTCCGCGACGAGGCGGAGGATCTCCGCCTCCGTGTCGGCGATCATCGCGGCCAGGTCGAGGTCGTTCGAGACGGACGTCATCGCGGGCAGTGTAGCGTCGCGACGGCAAACGTGCGCGGTCGCGGTAGCCTGTTCGGCAGCGTGCGGGAGTCGCGCCCCCGGGGCTGCGGAGCCGGCCCGGCCCGGCCCGGGGCGGTGCGCAGGGCTCGGCAAGGGTGTACGGTCGAGCGGTGCCGCCGCCTCGTCGCTATTCGACCGACGCGATCGTCCTGTCCCGCTTCGATCTCGGTGAGGCGGACCGCGTCCTGACCCTCATCACGCCCGGGATCGGCAAGCTCAAGGCGATTGCCAAGGGCATCCGCCGGCCGACGTCGCGGGTAGGGGGCAGCCTCGAGCCGTTCGCCGAGCTGAACGTCGCCCTGGCGCGTGGCCGGACGTTCGACGTGGTCACCCAGGTGAGCGTGGGGCATGCGTGGCTGAACCTCCGCGACTCGCTCGAGTCGACGGCGACCGCCTGGTACATCGCCGAGCTCGCCGACCGCTCGCTCGAGGAGCGCCACGCGGCGGAGCCGCTGTACG
>DASWSI010000076.1:0-12094 GCA_036402715.1 Candidatus Limnocylindrales bacterium | reverse complement strand
CCCGCGCTCGCCCGTTTGAACGCGTCGATCATGATCAGCAGTTCCATGATCGACTGGTTGACGGGATGCGACGTCGGCTGGATCAGGAAGACGTCCTTCTCGCGGACGTTGTCGAGAATCTTGACGAAGATGTTCTCGTTGGCGAACTGGAAGACTTCGAGCTTCCCCGGCTCCGTCCCCAGGTAGCGGCAGATCTTGCGCGCCAGGTCCGGGTTCGCGTTGCCGTGGTAGATCTCGAACTGGTCCGCGTACACCGGCGCCTCCAGCTCGTCAGAACGCTGCCGCGCCGCCGTCAGGCGCCGCGTTCCGGACCCGCATCCGGGCCCGAGGGCTCGCCATTGTCGCCGATGCTCTCCTGCTCTGCCAGCCCGGGCCGGAACGCCGCGATGCCGACGACGCGGTCGCCCTCGGCCAGGCGCATGACCGTCACGCCGCGGGCGCCGGGCGAGTAGCGGTTGACGGTATTCGTCTCGGTTCGAATGACCTGGCCGCCGGCGGAGATGAGGAGCAGCTCCTCGTCCTCGTCGGTGACCTGCTGGACGGCCGCGACGCTGCCCGTCTTGCGCCCTTCGAGCGCGATGAGCCGAACGCCCTGGCCGCCGCGATGCTTCCGCCGGAACTCGGTCAGCGGGACGCGCTTGCCGTAGCCCGTTTCCGTCAGGACGAGAAGATCGGACTCCGGCTCGACGACGGTCATCGCGACGACACTGTCGCCCTCCCGCTTCAGGAGCCGAATGCCGATGACGCCGGCGGCGTCGCGGCCCATCGGCCGGACCTCGCTCTCGGCGAACCGCGCGAGCATGCCCTGCGCGGTCGCGATGATGATGTCGTCCCCGCCGCTCGAGACGTCGACCCATGCGAGCTCGTCGTTGTCGTTGATCGTGATCGCGCGGATCCCGGTCGACCGAACGCGCTCGAACTGCTCGAGCGGCGTCTTCTTGATCTGGCCGCGACGGGTGGCCATGACGAGGAAGCTGCCCTCGTTGAAGTCCGACAGGACGATCGTCGCCATCGGCACTTCGCCGGCCTCGACCTGGACGCCGGGCAGGTTGATGATCGGAATGCCCTTCGCCCGCCGGCTGGCGTCCGGGATCATGTGGACCTTGGCGCTGAAGACACGGCCGCGGTTCGTGAAGAACAGCGCCCAGTCGTGGGTGTTCGCGACGAGGAGGCTGTCGACCGCGTCCTCCTCGCGCGTGACGTGCCCGATGATTCCCTTGCCGCCACGGTGCTGGCGGCGGTACGTCGCGACGGGCTGCCGCTTGATGTAGCCACGGCCGCTGATCGTGATGACGACGTCCTCGTCCGCGATGAGGTCCTCGTCCGTCATCTCGCGGCTGGAGTCGTCCGCAACGCGGGTTCGTCGCTCGCCGGCGTACTTCCGCTTCAGCTCCGTCAGCTCGTCCTTGATGATCTGGAGCACGCGCTGCGGGTTGGCGAGGATGTCCTCGAGCTCCGCGATCAGCTGGATGACGCTGAGGTACTCGTCCTCGATCTTCTTCCGCTCGAGGGCCGCGAGGCGGGCGAGCCGCATGTCGAGGATCGCCTGCGCCTGGAGCTCGGAGAGGTCGAAGCCCTTCATCAGGTTCGTCCGGGCCAGGTCGACATCCGCGGATTCGCGGATGGTTCGGATGACCTCGTCGAGGTTGTCGAGGGCGATCTTCAGGCCCTCGAGGATGTGCGCCCGGGCCCGCGCCTTGCCGAGGTCGAACTCCGTTCGGCGGCGGACGATCTCGCGGCGGTGCTCGACGTAGTGCTGGAGGACGGACTTCAGCGGCAGCGTCTGCGGCTGGCCGTCGACGAGCGCAAGCATGTTCATGTTGAAGGCGAGCTGAAGCGGCGTGTGCTTGAACAGGTTGTTCAGCACCTTGTGCGGGGTCGCGTCGCGCTTGATCTCGATGTACATCCGCATCCCGTCGCGATCCGACTCGTCGCGCAGGTCCGCGATCCCCTCGATCCGCTTCTCCTTGACCATCTCCGCGATCTTCTCGAGGAGCGCGGACTTGTTCACCTGGTACGGCAGCTCCGTGACGATGATCGCCATCCGGTCGCCGCGGATCTCCTCGAACGCGACCTGGGCGCGCATGACGACTCGGCCGCGGCCGTGGGCGTACATCTGCCGAATCGCGTCGACGCGCTCGGATTCGCCGGTGATCGCGTTCCGCTGCTGTTCGAAGCGATAGATCGTGCCGCCCGTCGGGAAGTCCGGGCCGAGGACGTAGTTGCAGAGCTCGTCCGTCGTGATCTCCGGGTCATCGATCAGCGCCATCGTCGCGTCGGCGATCTCGCCGAGGTGGTGCGGCGGAATGTTCGTCGCCATCCCGACGGCGATGCCGCTCGACCCGTTGATGAGGAGGTTCGGGAGCTTCGCCGGCAGGACCGACGGCTCCTTCTGCGTCCCGTCGTAGTTGTCCGTGAAGTCGACGGTTTCCTTGTCGATGTCGGCGAGCATCTCCGCCGCGATGCCGGTCAGCCGCGCTTCTGTGTAGCGCATGGCGGCCGCCGCGTCGCCGTCGACGGACCCGAAGTTTCCCTGCCCGTCGACGAGCGGGTAGCGCATCGAGAAGTCCTGGGCGAGCCGGACGAGCGCGTCGTACAGCGCCACGTCGCCGTGCGGGTGGTACTTGCCCATCACCTCGCCGACGATCGCGGCGCACTTGCGGAACGAGCTGTTCGCCGACAGGCCCATCTCGCCCATCGTGTAGAGGATCCGGCGGTGGACGGGCTTGAGGCCGTCGCGCACATCGGGGAGGGCGCGGGCCACGATCACGCTCATCGCGTAGTCGAGATAGCTCACCCGCATCTCGTCCTCGATGCGGATCGCCCGGATGTTGCCGAGGTCGTCGGTCACGAGTCAGATCTCCAGGAAGTCGCGGCCGGTTGCGCGGAGGCGGACGCGCGGCGCCCGCAGATCAGGGCGGCCAGGCGGGGCGTCGCGGCGGAGGTCGTCGTCATGCGAGCGGTGGCTCCGCAGCGGATCCCGCGGTCGTCGCCGTGAAGTCACCGAAGCGCGCCGCAACGTCGGCGGCGCGCGACGTGGCAGGGACGCCGGCGCGTCGGCGGACGCCGCCGAGGACCGCCCTGATCTCCGACGCGGCGGCATCGGGGAGCTTGCCGAGGACGTCGCGAATGACCCACGCACGATGGCCGTCGTTCGATTCCGCGGCGAGGGCGGCCTCGCGTCGACAGAACGCCTCGACGGCCGCGGCGTCCACGAGGAGCATCGACCGGAGCGCCCACGAGAGCGCCTTCTGGACATCCGCCTCGTCGTCGCCGATGACGTCCCCGATCAGCGTCAGTGCCCGCCGCGCGACCGCCGCCTCACGACCGGCCGTGCGGTCGAGGAACGGCATCGTCGCGATCGTCGAGCCGACGAGCCGCCGCTCCCAGCGCGACCGCGAGAACACGAGCTGCTCGAGCTCCGCCCAGCGGTACGCCTCGAGGAGGATGCCGCGCGCATATGGGTGGGCGAGCGAGTCGACCGTGATCCAGTCGTTCGCCTCGCGAGCCGCGCGGCGCATCAGCTGCCACGTGCGTTCCGGCTCCGACGGGAGCGCCGGCTCGAGTAGCCCGAACGCGAACCAGCGAAGCTCGAGATGCTCTTCGCGGAAGAGGCGGTCGGCGAGGAAGAGCAGCTGGCTCGGGCGATCGCCGCGCGTCGCTCTCCGAAAGCCCCGGGCGACCGCGGCGTTGAGCGGCCACCGAACCCCGAGCACGGGACCGATCCCCGGCGCAATGAACCGCTGCATCGCGATGTACGACGGGTCGGCGAGCGCGGTCAGGCCTCGGCGCAGCTCCAGCGCGAACGCGTCGGGGTCGCTGATGAGCTCGCCAAGTGCCGCGCCGAGCTGCTCGGCGCTGTCACGTCGAGCTGCGACGAAGGCGACGGCGTTGGCGGTCTGGTCGCTGCGCGCACCAGGGTTGGCGGCGGCATTCTCGGCGTCGGCCATCGGAATCACCGGCGGGTGCCCGAGGTGACGAGCGACGCGGGGTGGCGGCCCGGTTCGAGGCGATCCACGCTCTCGGGCGTGGCGGCTTCCGTGGCTGCCGCGGTCGCATCGTTCAGGAGCCGGAACCCGTACTGCTCGCGGAGCTCGCGCTTCCGCGCCTCATCCGCCGCGACGTAGAGCCCGACCGCGGTCGCGAGGACCGTCCCGCCCGCGTCGGCGATCGTCCCGGCCGTCTCGACGAGACGGCGGCGCGACCGGGTGACGAGGCCTTCTGCGTGGACCGGCTGACCGATCGGAATCGGCCGCTTGAACTCCACGGACATTCGCGCCGTGACACCCCAGTTGTCCTCACCGACGAGCGACCACGCCATCACCTCGTCGAGGAGCGCGCAGATGATTCCACCGTGCGCCATGCCGTTCCAGCCCTGGAACCGGACGTCGAGCGTCGTGTCCGCCCACGCCTTGCCGCGCTCGACGTGGAGTCGAAGACCGATCCCGCTCACGTTCAGCGACCCGCACGCGAAGCAGTTGTGCGGCGACAGCTCGAACGGGGTGACGTTCGCGCCTGCAACCACCCCTGCGCCGACGACGTTCCCGGCGGGCACGACGCCCGCGCCGTCAGACGTCAAGGTTCTGCACCTTGCGTGCCTCGGACTTGATGAAGTCCTTTCGGGGCGCGACCTTCTCGCCCATGAGCATCGTGAAGATCGCGTCCGCGGCGGCTGCGTCCTCGATCTCGGCGCGGAGGAGCGTCCGCGTCTCTGGGTTCATGGTCGTGTCCCACAGCTGGTCCGCGTTCATCTCGCCGAGGCCCTTGAACCGCTGCACGGACAGGTTCTTCACGTTGAAGTCCTTGATGATCTTGTCCCGCTCCTGCTCGCTCTGGGCGTACTTCGTGACCTTGCCGGTGCTCACCCGATACAGCGGTGGCTGGGCGATGTACAGGTAGCCGGACTCGATCACCTTCGGCATGAAGCGGTAGAAGAACGTCAGGAGAAGCGTCCGGATGTGGGCGCCGTCGACGTCGGCGTCCGTCATGATGATGATCCGGTGGTATCGCAGCTTGTCGATGTCGAAGCTGTCGCCGATGCCCTCGATCCCGGCCCCGAGCGCGATGATCAGCGGCCGGACGTTCTCGCTCGCGACGATCTTGTCGAGGCGCGCCTTCTCGACGTTGAGCAGCTTGCCGCGGAGCGGCAGGATCGCCTGGAAGCGGCGATCGCGTCCCTGCTTCGCGGAGCCACCGGCTGAGTCGCCCTCGACGATGTAGAGCTCGCTCCGTGCCGGGTCGCGCTCCTGGCAGTCGGCGAGCTTGCCCGGCAGTGACAGCCCGTCGAGCGCGCCCTTTCGCAGGACGAGGTCGCGCGCTTTCCGCGCGGCATCACGCGCGCGCGCAGCCGTCAGGCACTTCTCGATGATCCGGCGTCCGTCGCCGGGGTTCTCGTCGAGGTACTGACCGAGGCTGTCCGCGAGCGCGGTCTGGACCTGGCCCTTGACCTCCGCATTGCCGAGCTTCGCCTTCGTCTGGCCCTCGAACTGCGGATCCGTCAACTTCACGCTGATGACCGCCGTGAGGCCTTCGCGGACGTCGTCACCGGACAGATTGGCGTCGGCGTCCTTGAGGACACCGGCCCGGCGCGCCCAGTCGTTGAGGGAGCTTGTCAACGCCGCACGGAACCCGGTGACATGCGTGCCGCCGTCGACGGTGTTGATGTTGTTCGCGAAGGCGAGGACGTTCTCGGTGTACGTGTCGTTGTACTGGAGTGCCACCTCGACGGCGGTCTGACCCTCGCGTCGCTCGACGTAGATCGGGCGCGAGTGAAGGACCTCCTTGTTCCGGTTGAGGTGCCGGACGAAGGACTGGAGGCCGCCTTCGAAGTAGAAAGAGCGCTCGCGGTCCGCCCGTTCGTCGACGAACGTGATCCAGACGCCCTTCGTCAGGTACGCCGATTCCCGGAGCCGCTGGGTGATCGTCTCGAACGAGTAGTCCGTCGTCTCGAACACCTGCGGGTCGGCTCGAAAGCTCGTCCGCGTTCCTCGCCGGCCGGCGGCAGGTCCGATCTTCCTGACGGCCATCGTGGGCTTGCCGCGGACGTACTCCTGCGCATGGATCTGGCCGTCGCGCGCGGACTCGACGCGGAGCCACTCGGACAGCGCGTTGACGACGCTGACGCCGACGCCATGGAGACCGCCGGACACCTTGTACCCACCGCCGCCGAACTTGCCGCCGGCATGGAGGACGGTGTGGACGACCTCGAGCGCGTCCTTGCCGGTCGAGTGTCGTCCGACGGGGACGCCGCGGCCGTTGTCCTCGACGACGACCGTGCCGTCCGTCTTGATCGCGACGTGGATCGTCGTGGCGTGGCCCGCCATGGCCTCGTCGATCGAGTTGTCGACGACTTCCCAGACGAGGTGATGGAGCCCCCGGACATCGGTCGACCCGATGTACATCCCCGGTCGGCGCCTGACGGCCTCGAGGCCCTCGAGCACCTGGATGCTCGCCGCCGTGTAGTCCGATCCCGGGGCCGCCTTCCCGCGTCGACGGGGAGCCGGGGCACCGTTGCCGCCGCCGTTCGTCGTGGGCTTGCCGGCGCCGTTGCCACTGTTGGCGGGCTCGGTCTCGCGCCGCGCGCGGACCCGCGGGCGCGTTGCTTCCTCTGTCACGACTGTCCTCCGATGAGGCGCTCGTACAGTCGTCCGAGGTCTTCCTCGCTGTAATACTCGATGACGATTCGGCCTCCACGGCGCGTCCGGGCGAGGCTGACCTTGGTGCCGAGCGATCGTCGTAGGTCTTCCTCGACGCGCTCGAGGTCCGGATCCGCGCGACGCGCCTCGACGGGAGGCCGGTCCTGGACGGCAGGCTCGCGGAGGCGACGGACGAGCTCCTCGGTCTGCCTCACGGACAGGTCCTGCTCGACGACCGTCCCGACGACGCGGGCCTGTGCGTCAACGGGCAGTCCCCCGAGCGCGCGGCCGTGACCCTCCGTGATCGCGCCGTCGGCGATCGCGGCCTGGACCGACGGATCGAGATCCAGCAGCCGAAGCGTGTTCGCGACCGTCGACCGGGCGCGCCCGACCCGCGTCGCGACCGCATCCTGCGAGAGACCGAACTCGTCGATCAGCTGGCGGTAGGCGTGCGCTTCCTCGATTGCGTCGAGGTCGCTCCTCTGGACGTTCTCGACGAGTGCGAGCTCGAGCTGATCGCGGTCCGCGGCCTGGCGGATCACCGCCGGGATGCGTTCGAGGCCCGCGAGCTGCGCCGCACGCATCCGCCGCTCGCCCGCGATGAGGCGGTACCCGGCGAGCGTCTCGCTCACGATCACGGGCTGGATCACGCCGTGTTCCGTGATGCTCGCCGCGAGACCGGCAAGATCGGCCTCGTCCATTCGCCGACGCGGCTGGTACGGGTTCGCGTGGATGCGCGAAATCGGAATCTCGACCGCGCCGCTGGCCGCTGGCGCACGCTGCGGGATGAGCGAGGCGAGGCCCCGCCCGAGACCCTGCTGCCGCTCCGGACGGACGGTCACGCGAGCACCGAATGAGTCACTGCCCCGGGCTCGGCCGTCGCTTCGGTCGTCTCACTCGCGGGGGACACGGTGGACGGCGTCGCCGTAACTGCGGCCGACGTCTTTCCGCCGGTCGCATCGCGGCGCAGGACCGGCTTGCCCGGCCCCACGGCGCGGGCACCGACGGCGACCCTCGCGCGGAACTCGTCCGCCAGCGCCTTGTAGGCAAGAGCCCCGCGCGATTCGGGGCGGTAGAGCGCAATCGGGAGACCGTAGCTCGGCGCCTCTGACAGCCGGACGCTGCGCGGAACGACCGTGTCGAACACCGCGGACTCGAGGTGGCGCCGAACCTCCGCGGCGACGTCCGCCGACAAGTTCGTGCGTGCATCGAACATCGTCAAGACGACACCCTTGATCTCGAGCGCCGGGTTGAGGTGGTCGCGAACCAGGTTGATGGTGGCAATCAGCTGCGTCAGTCCTTCAAGTGCGTAGTACTCACACTGGATCGGGATCAGAACCGAGTCTGCGGCGGTCAACGCGTTGACCGTCAGCAGCCCGAGCGACGGTGGCGAGTCGATGAGGATGTAGTCGTGGGAGCCGTCGCTCTGATCGATGAGCCTTGCGAGCCTCCGCTCGCGTTGCTCGAGTGGCGCGAGCTCGACATCGGCGCCGGCAAGTGACATCGACGACGGAACCAGGTCGACGCCGTCGATGCCGGTCGGAACCTGAAGATCCGACAGTCGCCCGGCATCGAGCAGCCCGTCATAGATGGAACGATCGATCGAGCTCCGGTCGACCCCGAACCCGCTCGTCGCATTCCCCTGCGGATCGAGGTCGATCACGAGGACCCGGTCGCCGGCGAGGGCCAGATAGGTCGCAAGATTGACCACCGTAGTGGTCTTTCCGACGCCACCCTTCTGGTTGGCGCAGGCAATCGTCTGGCCCACTCAGAGCCCCGTCCAGTAGGCACTCACCAACACGAATTCTACCATTGAACGACGGCCTTCCTCGGTCGGCGGACGCACTCCGCTGATCGCATCTGACCTCGACTCGCTCCCACGCCGCCTGAGTTCCGTTGCCCCAGGATCGTCGCCCAAGGCACTGCATCGCCGCCAAACCAGCGCTTCATGACGGGTTATCGAGGAACGGCAGGCGCCCGTCCCGCGCGGCGCGTCCGAAGTCCGGTCCGTTCCGGCGCCACAACTTCCCGGCGGTGTTTCACGTGAAACAGTTAGGGGTATATCCGGGACTTGCGGGTCATTGCGGATGGGGTACTGCCGTAAGATGGTCGGGCGTGAAGCTGCTGCCGCATCCGTGGTCGCGAGTGCTCGGAGCGGGGGCGCGTGACCCTCGTCTTTCCGCCGGGGTGCGACCGCCTTCATGACCCTTGTACTCGCAGCCGTTGGGGCGGCCGTGGCTGCGCTCCTGGAACTCACCGTCGCTCCGAGCATCTCCGTCGCGGGAGCACATCCGCACTTCGTCGTGATGCTCGGGGTCATCGCCGTGGTCGCAACCGGGCTCGAAACCGGGCTTGTCTGGGCGTTCGTCGGGGGCCTGCTGCTTGACATCCTCGCGCCGCGACCGCTCGGGTCGACGGCCTTCACGCTGCTCCTGTCGCTCGGCGGTGCGTATGTTGGCGCCCGCGTGCTGTCGCGACTCGGTCCCCTGGCGCCGATCCTCCTCGTTTTCGTCTTCTCGGTCGTGAACTCGCTGCTCCTTCTCGGTGTATTCGGCGCCCTCCGTTCACCGATTCCTGTGTCGAATCCGGTCGGCGCGGTCGTGCCGGGGGCGCTCTACGACGTGATCCTCGCGGCGCTGCTCAGTCCGTTGGTGCTGTCGCTCCGGAGCCGCTTCGCGCCGGCGGAACGGGCGGAATGGTGAACGCGTACCTCGAGGGCCACGAGGCCCGCGACCGCCGCGTCATCCGCTTTGTCGCGTTCGGCCTCGCGGTCCTCCTCGCGCTCGGCGGACTCACGGCGAGGCTGTTCTATCTGCAGATCGCAAACGGGAACCAGTACACCTCGCTCGCTGAAAGCAATCGGGCCGTCCTGCAGGCCGTGCCGGCCTCGCGCGGCGTCATCTACGACCGGGCCGGACGGGCGCTCGTCACGAACGTTCCGTCGTTCACCGTGAAGATCCGACCGGCCGACTTGCCGTTCTCTCGGCGGCCGCAGGTCGTGGCGCGCCTCGCGTCATTGATCGGGATCGACGCTGCGGACATCAACTCGGCCATCGACTCGAACCCTGGCTCGCGGTTCGACCTCGTGCGGGTCGCTCAGGACATCCCGCGCGCGACGGCGGACGTCATCCTCGAATCACGATCGGACATGCCGGGGGTCGATGTCGTCGTCGAGGCCCGCCGCCAATACATCGACGGCCCGCTCATGTCGCAGATCCTCGGCTACACCGGTCCCATCAACGCCGAGCAGCTTGCCGCGCAGAAGTCGAGTGGCTATCTGCCGGATGACCTGATCGGCAAGGCCGGCGTCGAGGCCGTGTACGAGAAGGAGCTCCGGGGCATCTACGGTCTCGACAGCGTCGAGCGGAATGCCTCGGGTCGCAAGACGCAGGTCCTGCAGACCGTCCTGAATGCGCAAGGCGGGGACTCGCTTCGGCTGACGATCGACACCACGCAGCAGAAATACGCGCAGCAGGCGCTGCTCTGGGGGATCAAGGCCGCCGGCCTGAAGCGCGGCGTCGTCATCGCGATGAATCCGCAAACGGGCGAGATCCTCGCCCTGGTGAGCCTGCCGACGTACGACAATAACGCGTTCGCAGGCGGGATCAGCTCAACCGACTACCAGCGGCTCCTCAACAACCCGAACAAGCCGTTGCTGAACCATGCCGTCGCCGCGCAGTACCCCCCGGGCTCGACATACAAGCTCGTGACGGGAACGGGCGGGCTGTCCGACCGGAAGATCACGCCGACGACACGCCTCACCACGCGTGGTTACCTCACGCTCGGGAGCACGCGGTTCTACGACTGGAATCACCGCGGCTTCGGCCCGTGCGACATCAAGTGCGGATTCGGCCACTCGAGCGACACGTTCTTCTTCCAGGTCGCCGGGATGCTCGGGATCGACCGGCTCGGCTATTGGGCGAAGCAGTACGGCTTCGGTTCGAGGACCGGAATCGATCTCCCGTACGAGGCGCGCGGAATCGTCCCGACGAACCAGTGGAAGCTCGACGCGATGGGTCTGCCGATCTATCCCGGCGAGGTCTACCAGGCGGGCATCGGCCAGGGCTACGACGCTGTCAGCCCGATCCAGCTGATCAACGCCTATGCGGCGCTCGCAAACGGCGGCCACCTCATGCAGCCCCAGATCGTCCGCGACGTCGTTGGTCCCGATGGAACCGTCGTTCGGCCGTTCAAGCCGAAGCTCCTCCACGAGCTCAAGGCACCCAAGGACATGCTCGTCCAGATGCGGCAGGCGGCGCGGAACACCGTCCTCCTGCGCCACACGTACAACCTCGTGGAGCTGCCGGTGATCGTCGCCGGGAAGTCCGGGACCGCGGAGTTCGGGCTCCGCGACCGCCAGGGACGGCTGCCGTTCCACTCGTGGTTCGTCGGCTTCGTGCCGAAGAACCCGAAGCTCATGCCTGGCGACCCGAAGGGCCTCAAGGCGGTGTCGCGGACGGACTCGGAGCTTGTCGTGCTCGCCTTCGCGTACGACTCGCGAACGAAGGGCAACGCGGCGACCGAGATCGTGAAGTACTTCATGCAGCTCCACTTCGGGATCAAGAAGGACTACCGCCTCCCGAACCTCCTCCATCGCGGCAACTTCTACAACAGCAACTGATGAGCACCGCCGATCTCGTCACGAGCCGAGTCGCCTGATGGGCGTGATGCGAGCCGAGCCGGCACGCTTCGCCCAGTGGACGGCGCGCGCGGTCGGCGCAGCGTGGCGATCGTTCGATCTGCAGCTCGTGACCTACGCCGGGCTACTCGCCGCGATCGGCCTCGCAATGGCGTACAGCAACAGCGTCGAGGCGGGCCGCTCCGTCCTCGAGACGGGGTCGACGTTCCTGCGCGGCCTGATGTGGGCCGGCATCGCGATCGTCGTCTTCACCGCTGCCGCCGTCTTCGACTACAAGTGGTTGAAGACGTTCGCGTGGCCGATCTACTTCACGAACCTCGGCCTCCTCGCCGTCACGCTCGTCATCGGCAAGGGCGTTGGTGGATCCTCGCGTTGGGTCAGCTTCGGCGGGATCCAGTTCCAGTTCAGCGAACTCGCGAAGATCCTGATGATCGTCGTGCTCGCGAACTACCTGTCACGCCGCGAACGGAAACTCGATTCGCTGTCGTCGATCCTCGGGGCCTGCGCGTTGCTCGCGCCTGCCGGTGTCCTCGTGCTGATGCAGCCGGACCTCGGCACCTCGCTCGTGTTCGGCGCGATCCTTGCCGGGATGCTGTTCATGTCCGGGGCGAGCCTCAAATGGCTCGGGCTCATCGCGGGCGCGCTTGTCGCCGCGGTCCCGATCGTCTGGACTCACGTGCTGCGCGACTACCAGAAGCAGCGGCTGCTGAGTTTCCTCGACCCGACGGCCGACCCGCAGGGATCGGGCTATCAGCTCCTGCAATCGCAGGCGGCGGTCTCGTCCGGCGGGTTGCTGGGCAAGGGCCTCGCGAGCGGGTCG
>DASWSI010000075.1:0-4223 GCA_036402715.1 Candidatus Limnocylindrales bacterium | reverse complement strand
ACCTCGCGAACGCGACCTCCTCCGCGCTATGCGCGTCGCATGCATATTCGGCTCGACGTCCGTTCCGGACGTCGCTGCGGTAGGGCGTCGCCACCGACGCGCCCCGCAGCCGCCGCGAAATACGTCGTTCCCGGGAGGCGGGTATTGCAACGGTAGTGCAAGATGTTGGCTGTCCGTGGGAACGACACGGCCGGACAGTGGCGGCGGGCACTCGCCATCCTCCGGCGATGGACGCGGGGCGAAAGCCGTCGCGCCAGGGAACATCGGCCGTACGCTCGGGATTGGTGGGGACCGCGAGCGCACCCGTCAGGCGGCCGAACCCCTTTTCTCAGGTCGAGCGCCGGCTCGCCGCGGCTGGCTCGCCGCGGCTGGCTCGCCGCCACGGCTGGCTCGCCGCCTCCGAACCCGCCGCGTGACTCCCGCCCGTAACGTCACGATGGCACCCCGGTGGGACCGCATGCCCGAACCGCGGTAGGCTCGCCGCGATGGAGGCGGCGATGACTGACGGGACACACGGAACAGCGGCTGGCACGGCGACCGCCACGAGGAACGCGACCAGCGCGCGGTCGGCAGCAACGGTTTCGGACGAGGAGCTCGCCCGGATCGACGCCTGGTGGCGTGCGGCGAACTACCTGTCCGTCGGCCAGATCTACCTGCTCGACAACCCGATGCTTCGGGAGCCGCTCAAGGACGAGCACATCAAGCCGCGGCTGCTCGGCCACTGGGGCACGACCCCCGGCCTGAACTTCATCTACGCCCACCTCAACCGCGTCATCAAGGCGCGCGACCTGAACGCGATCTGGATCGTCGGGCCCGGCCACGGCGGGCCTGCGGCGGTTGCGAACGCGTGGCTCGAGGGGACGTACGAGGAGGTCTATCCGAACCTCGCGCGCGACGAGGCCGGGATGCTTCGGCTGTTCCGCCAGTTCTCGTTCCCGGGCGGCATCGGCAGTCACGTGACGCCGGAGACGCCGGGGAGCATCCACGAGGGGGGCGAGCTCGGCTATTCGCTCTCGCATGCGTTCGGTGCGTCGTTCGACAACCCGGACCTGACCGTGTTCTGCGTCATCGGTGACGGCGAGGCGGAGACCGGGCCACTCGCGACGTCGTGGCACTCGAACAAGTTTCTCAACGCGCGCGTCGACGGCGCCGTCGTCCCGATCCTCCACCTGAACGGCTACAAGATCGCCAACCCGACGATCCTTGCCCGGATCCCGGAGGCCGAGCTCCGCGAGCTCCTCGAGGGCTACGGGTGGGAGCCGTTCTTCGTCTCCGGCGACGACCCGCCGCTCGTGCATCGCCGGATGGCGGAGGTCCTCGACGAGGTCTGCGATCGCGTCGCCGAGATCCAGCGGAACGCCCGCGAGAACGGCGACGACGCTCGGCCGCGCTGGCCGATGATCGTGATGCGGACTCCGAAGGGCTGGACGGGCCCGAAGGTCGTCGACGGCCTGCCCGCCGAGGGATCGTTCCGGTCGCACCAGGTCCCGATGGCGGAGATCCGCGGCAACGCGGAGCACCTCCAGCTGCTGGAACGATGGCTGAAGAGCTATCACGTCGAGGAGCTGTTCGACGACGCCGGGCACCTCCGGCCGGACCTCGCGGAGCTGCCACCGAAGGGCGACCGGCGGATGAGCGCGAATCCGGTCGCCAACGGCGGGACGCTTCTCCGCGACCTCGCGCTGCCCGACTTCCGCGAGTACGCCGTCGACGTCCCGAAGCCCGGAGCGTCAACGTCGGAGGCGACGAAGGTTCTGGGGACGTTCCTCCGCGACGTCATCCGGGGCAATCCGTCGACGTTTCGCCTGTTCGGGCCGGACGAGACCGTGTCGAACCGGCTGGGCGCCGTCTTCGAGGCGACGGATCGCGTGTGGGATGCCGAGCGCCTCGACACGGACGATCACGAAGCGCCGACAGGCCGGGTGATGGAGGTCCTGTCCGAGCACCAATGCCAGGGCTGGCTCGAGGGCTACCTGCTGACGGGACGCCACGGCCTGTTCAACTGCTACGAGGCGTTCATCCACATCATCGACTCGATGTTCAACCAGCACGCCAAGTGGCTGAAGATGACGCGCGAGATCCCGTGGCGCCGCCCGATCGCCTCGCTCAACTATCTCCTCACGAGCCACGTCTGGCGCCAGGACCACAACGGCTTCAGTCACCAGGACCCGGGGTTCATCGACCACGTCGTCAACAAGAAGGCGGAGGTCATCCGGGTGTATTTGCCGCCGGACACGAACTGTCTGCTGTCCGTCGCCGACCACGTCCTGCGGAGCCGGAACTACGTCAACGTCGTCGTCGCGGGAAAGCAGCCGGCGCTCAACTACCTCTCGATGGACGACGCCGTGCTCCACTGCACGCGCGGGATCGGCATCTGGGACTGGGCGAGCAACGACGCCGGCAATCCGGACGTCGTGATGGCCTGCTGCGGCGACATTCCGACGCTCGAGACGCTTGCCGCCGTCGCCATCCTCCGCAAGAGCCTTCCGGAGCTCCGGGTGCGGGTCATCAACGTCGTCGATCTGATGCGACTCCAGGACGAGTCGGAGCATCCGCACGGCCTGCCGAGCGCCGAGTTCGACGCCCTCTTCACGACGGACCGCCCGATCATCTTCGCGTACCACGGTTACCCGTGGCTGATCCACCGCCTTTCGTACCGGCGAACCGGGCAGGCGAACCTCCATGTTCGGGGCTACAAGGAGGAGGGGACCGTGACGACGCCGTTCGACATGGTCGTCCGCAACGACATGGACCGGTTCCACCTGGTCATGGATGTCATCGACCGAGTGCCGGGGCTCGGGTCACGCGCCGCGCTGCTGCGGCAGGAGATGTCCGACCGGCGCGTGCTCGCTCGATCGTTTGCCCGCGAGCACGGCGAGGATCCCGAGGAGATCAGCGGCTGGACATGGCCGGGCTGAGGTAGCCGCCGATGCGGGTCCTCGTCCTCAACGCCGGGTCGAGCTCACTCAAGGCGAGCGTCGTCGACGGAAATGCCACGGCGGCGCGGACGCAGGTGTCGTGGGGATCGGATGCGTCGCGGGCGCCCGATCGCGGCCGCGGTCTTGCGGACGTCATCGCCGCGGTCGAGGGCGCCGGCGTGGCGCGCGGTTCGGTCGGGGCCGTCGGGCATCGCGTCGTTCACGGCGGCCCCACGTTTCGCGCGCCGGTTGCGATCGATGACGCGACGCTCGAGGCCCTTGACGCGCTATCCGAGCTCGCGCCCCTGCACAACGCCGTGGCCGTCGAGACGATCCGCGCGGCCAGGATCGCCCTCCCGCACGTCACGCACGTCGCGTGCTTCGACACGGCGTTCCACGGCGGGCTGCCGGAGGTCGCGGCCCGGTACCCGCTCCCGACGGCGTGGCAGACCGAATGGGGGATTCGCCGGTACGGCTTCCACGGCCTCTCCGTGGCCTGGTCGCTCCGGCGCGCCGGCGAGCTCCTTGACCGTCCGGCCAATGACCTCCGGCTCGTCGTCGCGCATCTGGGGAGCGGCTGCTCCGTGACGGCGGTCGCCGGCGGTCATTCCGTGCGGACGTCGATGGGGTTCACGCCGCTCGAGGGGCTGATGATGGGCACCCGAGCCGGATCGATCGACGCCGGGATCGTGCTGCACCTGCTTCGCACCTCACGCGCGACCGCGGAGCAGATCGACGACGCCCTCGAGCACCGATCCGGACTCCTGGGCGTCTCCGGCACGACGTCCGATGTCCGCGATCTCATCACCGCCGCGGACGGTGGCGACGCGGCGGCGCGGCTCGCCCTCGACATGTTCGTCGACCGCGCCGCCGCCGGGATCGCGGCCGTCGCGACAGGGCTCGACGGGCTCGATGCGCTCGTCTTCACTGCCGGCATCGGCGAGCACGCGGGCGGGATTCGAGCGGCGATCGTTCGGCAGCTCCGCAACATGGGGATCGCCGGGATCGACGAGTCGGAGAGCGGCACGGACCGTGTCATCGCGGCCGGACCGCCGGCGATTCTGCGGATCGAGGCGCGCGAGGATCTCGTCGTCGCCGAGTCCGTCGAGGCGCTCCTCCGCGCGACGCGGGACGGCCGCTAGGCGAGGCCTCGAGCCCGCATCGGGTCGTGTACGCCGACTGCCGGGCTCACCACGGGACCACCGCGAGCAGCGCCGCGTACCCGTCGCCGGGGACGTAGCCGAGCAGCCGGCCGTCGGACGCGTCGAGCCTGGCGATCCGGCCCATTCCGGCGGTGAGCGCGTA
>DASWSI010000074.1:0-18468 GCA_036402715.1 Candidatus Limnocylindrales bacterium | reverse complement strand
ACGGTGAGCTTCACGAGACGCCCGAACGGCGGCGACGCGAACCGGCGGCGGAGATCGAGCTCGGTCGTGTAGAAGGCCGCGGGGTCGCCGTGGACGACGGCCTGGATCGCCGCGTGATCGGGCTGGTACGTCTGGACGATCGCGGTGCCGGGCCGCTCTCCCCTCCCCGCCCGCCCAGTCGCCTGGGCGAGCAGCTGATACGTCCGTTCCGCCGCGCGCTCGTCGGGGAGATTCAGGGCGACGTCGGCGGACACGACGCCAACGAGCGTGACGTTCGGGATGTCGAGCCCCTTTGCCACGAGGCCCGTCCCGACGAGCACATCGAGCGCACCGGCCGCGAAGTCGTCGATGACGCGCGCCGCCGCTCCCCGTCGCTCGACGACGTCGCGATCGAGCCGCCCGACGCGCAGCTCGGGAAACGCCTCGCGCGTCTCGCGCTCGACGCGCTCCGTGCCGCCACCGAGGTAGCGAATCCGCGGCGATGCGCAGCTCGGACAGCGTGACGCCATCGGGGTTGCGCGACCGCAGTGGTGACAGCGCAGCGTCATCCCGGCCTGGTGGTACACGAGCGGGCGGCTGCATTCCGGGCACGCCTGGACGTGCCCGCAGTCGCGGCACAGAACCACCGATGCGGTTCCGCGGCGGTTGATGACGAGGATCGCCTGCTCCCCGTGGGCGGCGTCGAGCGCCAGGAGCGCGGCGACGAGCCGCCGCGACAGGAGCCCGCGATTCCCTTCCTGCAGCTCCGTTCGCAGGTCGACCACTTCGACGGCCGGTCGCTCTCCCACCGGGCGGGCCGGAAGCTCGACGCGGGCGTATTCGCCGGCCCGGGACCGCCCGACACTGTCGACGGCGGGTGTCGCACTCCCAAGGATCACCGCGGCACCCGCCAGCTCCGCCAGACGAACCGCGGTGTCGCGTGCCTGGAGCCGCGGGGTTCGGTCGCTCTTGTACGCGGCATCGTGCTCCTCGTCGACGATCACGACGCCGACGTCGCCGAGCGGCGCGAGCACCGCGAGCCTCGTCCCGACGACGATGTCGACGTCGCCCGCGCGGATGCGCCGCCACTCGTCCGCACGCTCGCCGGCGCCCAGCCCCGAATGGATGAGCGCAATGCGCGCCGAGAGGTCCGCACGGAGACGATCCACGAGCGGCAGCGCCAATGCGATCTCCGGGACCAGGACAAGCGCCGGCCGGCCGGCCTCGAGCGACGCGACGATCGCCTCGACGTAGATCGCCGTCTTGCCGCCGCCCGTCACGCCGTCGAGGAGGAGCGGCCGCGGATCGCGGGTCGCGACGGCGGCACGCGCGAGGTCGGCCGCCCGCGCCTGGGGTGGCGTGAGTGCAGCCGCTGTCGGCCGCGCCCCGCGAAGCCCGACGGGCCGCGTCGCGAGCGGGGTTCGTGGCCGCTCGCGAACCTCGACCTCGACGAGTCCGCGGCGAACGAGCCCCGCGAGGGCGGCACTGCCGTGTCGCGCGGCGACAGCCGGGGCCGGCGTTCCCGCGCCGTCCGGTGTCGGTGGGGCGTCGGAAGCGTCGGCGCCGCCGGCCCCGGGCGCTGCCTCGCCGCCGTCGTCCGGGTTCGGCACGAGCTCGAGGAGCGCGGCCACCTGGCGTGGACCCAACGGGCGCCCTCCGACGCGGTCGCCGGCGCGGAGCAGCGCGGCGGCGTCGCGGCCCGCGACCGTCGGCACGAGCCAACGCTCGAACCGCGGCCCCGCACCTGCCGAGCCGAGGACCCAGTCGAGCGCGACGAGGCCGCGCGCCTCGAGCAGCCGCAGCCGTCGAACGAGCCCACCGCGTCCCTCGGGCCCGGCGAGATCGCGCACGGGACGCGGGCCGCCGGCGAGCTGATCGAGGAGGTCGAGGTCGACCGCGTCACCGGGTGCAATGTCCGGGCCCTCAGCGCGGCCCGGCGTTGCCTCTGCCACGAGCTCGAGGCGCTCGAGCATCCCGGGCGGCAGCATGGCGCGGAGGACGAGCGCGGGCGGGGCAAGGTAGTGCGACGCGATCCACCGGGCGAGGTCGAGTGACAGCGCGGGCAGAAGCGGACCGTCCGCGCGGACACGATCGGCGATGGGGCGAGGATCGACGTCGGGTGCGGCTGTCCCCTCCCCGAGGACGATCCCGAGCGCCTGCCGTGACCCGAAGTCGACGAGCACGGCCTCGCCCGCCACGAGGTCCGCGAGCCGATCCGGGACTGCGTACGTGTACGTCCGGGCCCCACCGCCACCGACGGCGTCGACCGCGACCTCGACAAGGCGCCGTTTCCCGTCCGCGGCCACGTCGTCCAGCGCGGTCACGTCGAGCTCGAGGGTCGACTGGTCGATCACGGATCGATTGTCGCAGGCGGCCGTCGCCAGGAAGGCGGATGCCGCGAAGGGCTAGACCTTGATCCGCCGCCCCGGGTGGCGGACGTGCTCCTCGGCGATGATCTCGTCGATCCGTTCGGCCGTCCGCTCGACCTGGCCCGTCTCGTTCGTCACGACGTAGTCGTAGTCCTGCTGGCGCGCGATCTCGATCGCCGCATTGCGCTGACGGAGCTCGAGCTCGTCGGCGCTCTCGGTGGCCCTCGACCGCAATCGCTGGAACAGGTCCTCGAGGGACGGCGGGACGAGGAAGATCAGGAGCGCCTCGGGGACGGTCTCCTTGACGACCTGCGCACCCTGCACGTCGATCTTCAGGATGACGTCGTGACCGGCACGCAGCGCGTCCCGGACCTGGCCGCGCGGCGTCCCGTACCAGTGCTCGTGGACCTCGTTCGCCTCGAGGAACTCGCCCTTGTCGCGGAGCTCGAGGAACGTCGGCAGGTCGAGGAAGTGATAGCTCACGCCGTCGACCTCGCCTGGCCGTCGGGCGCGCGTCGTGCACGTCACGACGTAGTGGTACTTCGCGGCACGCCGGCGTCGCCGCATCGCGTCGATGATCGTGTCCTTCCCGACGCCGCTCGGGCCGGAGATGATGACGAGGAGCGCGCCGTCCGACGCGGCATCGGTGACGGTGCCGTCCTCGCCGGCCGCAGACCGCGACAACGAACCAGACCCTCGCGCGGATGCCGTGGGCCCGCCCGCAACGTCGCTCACGCGGCTCCCCCCGTTGCCGGCCGGCGGACGCGGGTAGCCCCGGCCTCTTCCGCGTCTCCGCGCTGTTCGCGATGCGCCGCCCCATGGCCGGTCGCGCCATCGCGGAGCCGTTCGAGCACCGCCTCGAGCGCAACGGGGAGCGGCGCAGAGGCGCGGATCAGGTGGCCGTCGGACGGAGCCGCGAGCTCGAGCCGCCACGCGTGGAGGAAGAGCCGCTCGAGCCCGTCGGGGCCCCGGCGGGACGTGCCGTTGCCGTAGAGCGGATCGCCGGCGACAGGGTGGCCGATCGCGTCGACATGGACGCGAATCTGGTGTGTCCGTCCCGTGATGAGGTCGAGCTCCAGCAGCGTCCAGCCCGTGAACCGCTCGCGGACGCGGTAGCCGGTGATCGACGGGCGGCCGTCCGGGACGACGCCCATCCGCGTCCGGTGGCGGGGGTCGCGGCCGATCGGTGCCTCGATCCTCCCGACCGCCGCCGCGACGCTCCCCGACACGAGGGCGAGGTACGTCTTCTTGACCCGGCGCGCCTTGAGCTGTGCCATCAGCGCCGCCTGCGCGACGTCGTTCTTCGCGACCATCAGGAGGCCGCTCGTATCGCGGTCGAGGCGGTGGACGATCCCCGGCCGCTGGATCCCCGCGATACCGCCGTACTCGCTGCCGCCCGCGCGTCCGAGCAGCGCGTTGACGAGCGTGCCGCTCGAGTGGCCAGGCGACGGGTGGACGACGAGGCCCGCCGGCTTGTCGACGATCAGCAGGTCGTCGTCCTCGTACACGACGTCGACGCCGATCTCCGGCTCGCCGGCGATGTCGACGCGCTCCGAGGCGGGCACGAGAAGCTCCAGCGTCGCGCCGGCCGTGACCGTGGCGTTCGCCCGAAGCGGCGCACCGGACGAGGTCAGGTGGCCGCCGGAGATGAGCTTCTGGACGTAGCTCCTCGAGAGTCCTGTCACGTCCGCCACGAAGCGATCGACGCGCTGCGCCGCGGCGCCGTCCGGAACGGTCAGGAGCCGGACGTCCGCGGGGGCCGGTGACGCTTCAGGCATCGGTCCCCGGTTCGCGGTCCGGCGGTCCGCCGAGCGACGGCCGGAGCGCGACGAGGATCAGCAGCAGGAGCGCGGTGCTGATGGCGGCATCCGCGATGTTGAACGTGTAGAAGCGGAGGCTGCCGATTCCCGCGTCGACGAAGTCGACGACGTAGCCGAGCCGAACACGGTCCGACAGGTTGCCGATCGCGCCTCCGAGCAGCAGCCCGAGGGCGATCGACAGCAGGACGCTCCGGCCCACCTTCGACTGGTACCAGACGAGGAGGCCGATCACGACAACGGAGAAGATGGCGAACAGCGCCGCCTGGTCGTGGAACAGCCCGAAGAGTGCGCCGGTGTTGTGCGACAGGATCAGCCGGAGGTAATCCCCGACGACGGTCGTTGGGCGGAACGGATCGACGTTCGCGACGATCCAGGCCTTGGCGACCTGGTCGGCGATCAGGACCGCCGCGGCAAGGCCGACGAACAGGCCCCAGTGAGGACGCCGACGCTCGACGACACTGTCGGCGCGCGTCCCAACGGGCGCGGATCGCATCGCCGCCTCGTCCACCACATCGCCTCCGCCGTCACGATCGCGCCCCGCCGTCACAAGCCTACCGGCCCATCGGACGGCGGCGCAAGGCGAGACGCACCGTCCCACCGTCGAGCTCGACCGAAGCGGACGCGGCGCCGTCGCCGTCATCGCCGTCGCGCGGACCCACAATCGCCGAGTCCGCCAGCGTCTCCGCGGCGATCGAATCCAGGTGCGGCGCGACGGCGGCCGGCAGACCGTCGAGCCAGAGGTCGATCCGGTCGTCGAGCGCCAGGTTCGCTTCCTTCCGCAGATCCTGGATGGCTCGCTGCAGCTCGCGCGCGTCACCTTCGGCCCGAAGCTCCGGCGTCAGCTCGGTGTCGATGACGACGACGAGCCCCTCGTCGTGCGCGACCGCGGTGCCGGGCCGCGGCGAAGCGATGATCTCGACCTCGTCCGCCGCGAGCGTCGCGCCGCCCAGCGTCACGGAGCCGTCGGGATGGAGCTCGAAGCGGCCGTCGCGCGCGGCGGCCATCACGGCGGGGATCGCGTTCCCGAGGCGCTTGCCGATCTTCGGCAGGAGCGGGCGGATGCGCCGCTCGACGAGGGCGGACTCGTCGCCGATCAGCTCCACGGCCTTGACGTTGACCTCGTCGGCGATGAGGGCGACGAGGGCGTCCCGCTCCGCCAGCTCGCCACCCGGCAGCGCGATCCACATCCGTGCCAGCGGCTGCCGAACGCGGAGGCCGGCATTCCCGCGCAGGGTTCGCGCGAGGTCCACGGCGCGGCGCGCCGTCGCCATGGCCGTCTCGAGGGCGCCGTCGACGGGCGGCAGCTCGGTGCGAGGCCAGGGCGTCAGGTGGACGGAGTCGGCGGCCTTGGGATCGATGCGGACGACGAGGTTGTCGTACAGCTCCTCGGACAGGAATGGCAGCAGTGGCGCGACGATGCGGGTGACGACGACGAGCGTCTCGTGCAGCGTGGTGAACGCGTGGCCGCGATCGGCGACATCGTCATTTCTCGAGAAGCGCTTCCGCGACAGGCGCAGATACCAGGTCGAGAGGTCATCGATGAACGCGGTCACGAGCCGCGCCGCCCCGAGCGCGTCGAAGTCGCGGAGCCGCTCCGCGACCGCGGCCGCGAGACCCGCGACGCGGGACGCGATCCACCGATCGAGCGGCGCGCGGTCCGTCGGCGCCGACGCGTCGGTCACGGCTCCACCGTCGCCCGGTGACCATGCCGCGAGCCGCGCGTAGGTCACGAAGAACGAGTAGACGTTCCAGAGGATGAGCAGGCCGCGCCGCGCCTCGTCCGCGGCGTGCCAGCCGAAGAGGATGTTGTCCTCCGGCCGTGCGTTGGCGAACATCCAGCGCATGACGTCGACGCCCATCCGCTCGGCCGCCTCATCGAACTCGATCGCGTTGCCGGAGCTCTTGTGCATCGGGCGGCCGTCCTCGGCGAGGAGCGTCGCGTAGCCGAGGATCGCCTTGAACGGCTCCTCGCGGCGGAGCACGGTCGACATCGCGAGCATCGCGTAGAACCAGTTGCGGAACTGGCCCGGGAAGCTCTCGGTGATGAAGTCCGCGGGGAACCACTGCTTCCAGTAGTCCGCGTCCTCGCGGTAGTGGAGCGTCGAGAACGGGACGATCCCGGCGTCGAGCCAGGGGTTCCCGACGTCCGGGATCCGGCTCACCGGCTCCCCGCAGCCGGGACAGGCGATGGACACGGCGTCGACATACGGACGGTGCGGCGTGTGCCCCTCGAACGCGGCCCAGCCCGTCACGGCGCGCCGGCGCAGCTCCTCGCGGCCACCGACCACCTCGAACGTGCCGCACTTCGCGCAGTCGTAGATCGGAAGCGCCAGTCCGTAGTAGCGCTTCTTCGAGATCATCCAGTCGTGCATGTTCAGGAGCCAGTCGAGCTCCCGCTCGTACCCGAAGGACGGGATCCACCGGATCCGGTCGACGACCTCCATGATCTGGTAACGAAGGCTCCGGTCGACCTCGTCCTTCGTCAGCTCGCTGCGTGGCCTGTCGTAGACCGGCCCCATGTCGATGAACCACTCGTCGACGAGGCGGAAGACGAGCGGCGTCCCGCAACGCCAGCAGTGTGGGTAGCGGTGGCGGTATGACTCGAGGCGATAGAACCGGCCCTCGCGCTTGAGGTGCTCGACCACCGGGTCGGTGACATCGCGGACGTCGCGTCCCGTCAGTGCGCCGAACCCTCCGACGACGATGCCGCTCTCGTCGAGCGGCGCGATGACCGGGAGCCCGAGCCTCTTCCCGAGCTGGAAGTCCTCCGCCCCGCAGCCCGGCGCGATGTGGACGATCCCCGTCCCCTCGTCCTCACCGACCTCGTCCCAGGCGACGACGCGGTGGCGGTACGGCTCCGAGGGAGCGTCGCGCGTCCCCTTCGCGAACGCCGATGCGACCGCGGGCAGCGTGTCGTACGGGCCCTCGTAGACCCAGCCAACCAGATCCGTTCCCGGGCGCGCCTCGAGGACGTCGAACGGCCCTTCGAGCGCCTCCTTCAGCCGGCCGCGGGCCAGCCAGTAGCGCTCCTCGCCCTGGGCGACCATGACGTACTCGAGCTTTGGCCCAACTGCCGCCGCGACGTTCGAGGTCAGGGTCCACGGCGTCGTCGTCCAGACGAGGAGCGATTCCCCGGGCCGGTCGACGAGCGGCAGCTTGACGGTCAGCCCCGGGTCGTCGCGGTCCTGGTAGCCCTCGTTCATCTCCATCTGCGACAGGCCGGTTCCGCACCGCGCGCACCACGGCATCGTGTCGTGGCCCTTGTAGATCCAGCCGCGGCGATGGCACTCCGCGAGGAAGCCCCAGATGAGGTCGTTGTTCTCGTTGCTGAACGTGAAGTACGAGCCGCCGACGTCCGGCATCCCGAGGCGCCCGACGAGCATCTCGACGGTGTCCGTGACGGGACCGTCCGGACCCTGGATGGTCGTGACCTGGGACGGATCCGCCGCAAGGAGATCGCGCAGCCGGCGCAGCTCGTCGGGATCGTTCCAGTCCATCCACATCCCGAGTCGGATCGACTGCTCGGTCTGCCGCGCCGCGAATGTCAGGACCCGCTGCTTGCAGAGCGACACGAACTCGGCGATCCCGAACTCCTCGATGTCGCGCTTGCTCGTGAACCCGAGGTCGCGCTCGACGTTGACCTCGACCCAGAGGCCCTGGCAGTCGAACCCGTTCTGGAACCGCTCGTCCTCGCCGAGCATCGCGTGGAACCGCTGGAAGACGTCCTTGTACGTCCGGCCCCAGGCGTGATGAACCGCCATCGGATTGTTCGCCGTGATCGGACCGTCGAGGAAGCTCCATTTCGGCCCACCGGCGAGCTGGGCGCGAAGCCGGGCAAACGTTCGTCGCTCGGCCCAGCGGGCGAGGATGTCGTGCTCCATCGCGATGAAGTCCGGGCGCGCGTCGACGGCGGCAAATGAACGCTGGGGTGGCATCGCGGGAAGTCTAGCGGCGTCCCCCGGTGCCGCGCGGCATCGCCGAGTCCGATGCTCCGCGTCGCCGTATGATCGCGTTCATGCAAGTCGACAGCGCGGCCGCGCGCCGCGCTCGGTCGCCGTTCGTCGCGGCGTTCCTGTCACTCCTCTTCCCGGGTCTCGGGCACGCGTATGCCGGCGCGAGGCAACGCGCCCTCGCGTTCGCCGCGCCGCCGATCCTCCTCATCGCCCTGGTCGCGGGTGTCGTGCTGCGGATCGATCGGGCGGACCTCGTGGGATACCTGCTGCTGCCGTGGGTCCTGCCGTCCGTCTTCGTCGTCAACCTCATCGCCCTCGTGTACCGCCTCGTCGCGATCGTCGACGCCTACCGCGTGACGGAGTACCTCAACGGGTTCGCCGCGACGGGCGGCGGCCGGCTGGGGCGGCCGCGAATCCCGATCAATCCCCTGTCCGTGGCGGGGCTCCTGGCGGTCGTGCTCGTCATGGCGGGCGGCCATGTCGCGCTGGGCCGATACGACGTCATCGCGATGAACACGGCGAACTGCATCTTCGACCCGAACAGCGACTGCGGGCCCGCAACGTCACCCGATCCCAGCGACGATTCCGGGGACCCCGCGAGCGCGGAGCCGTCGATCAGCCTTCCGCCGGAGGGCTCGGCGCTCCCGGACGCGACGATCCCGCCGTGGGACGGCAAGGATCGGCTCAACATCCTGCTCATCGGCGCGGACGAGCAGGGCGGGGCGCACAACACGGACACGCTGATCGTCGTGTCGATCGATCCCGTGTCGCACCAGGTCGCGATGTTCAGCCTGCCGCGCGACATGGTCGACATCCCGCTTCCGGCGGGCCCGATCCGGAACGCGCTCGGATCCGTCTACCCATCGAAGATCAACAGCCTGTTCCTTCGGGTGAAGGGCCGCCAGGACCTCTTCCCCGGGACGCCGAAGACGCGACCGTACAACACGCTCAAGGCCGTCCTCGGCGGTCTCTACGGCCTCGACGTCAAGTACTTCGTCGAGGTCAACTTCGCGGGCTTCACGAAGGTCATCGACGCGCTCGGCGGCGTCAACGTCAACGTCCAGGTGCCGGTCATCGACAACGCCTTTCCCGGCATCCGCGGCGCGCTTCGCCGGATCTACATCCCGTCGGGCGTTCAGCACATGACCGGCGCCGATGCGCTCGTCTACGCCCGGGCGCGCCACGCATCGAATGACTACCAGCGCGGCCAGCGCCAGCAGCGGGTCCTGCTGTCGCTCCGCGAGCACCTCGACATCGCGAGCCTCCTGCCGCACATCAACGACCTCGCCGGAGCGATGGCGCAGGCCGTCCGAACGGATATTCCCCGCGAGCTCCTGCCGCAGCTTCTCCGCCTCGCCCAATCGATCGACACGAAGACGATCCGGTCGTACGTCTTCGCCCCGAACCGGTTCGGCGTGGAGGGCAGCGAGCCGGGGCTCGGGTTCGTCATCCACCCGTACGTCGACAAGATCAAGGCGGCCGTTCGTGACGCCTTCGTCGTCGATCCCACGCTCGAGGCCCGGCGCGAGAAGCTCGACCAGGAGAACGCCCGCGTCACCGTCCTGAACGCGAGCGGCCCCACGGGCGAGGCAGCGAGGCTCGCCGCCTACCTCGAGTACCAGGGAGTGACGGCCTCCGCGCCGGCCCAGCGAGCACCTACGGGCGTCGGGACGAGGACGCGGATCGTCGTCTACAACGGCGCTGAGACGCGGATGCCGGAGACGATCAAGCTCCTCCAGGACGCCCTCGGGGTGACGATCCAGACGGCGACGGATCCGGCGGCCCAGTCCGACATCGTCATCACGATCGTCCGCTCGACCCCGAACCTCACGCCGCCGCCTGCCCCGTAGGCGCTACGCCTTCTCTGTGACCCGGTACTCGAGGTAGCGGCCGGTCATGAGCCGCGTCTGGGCATCGAGCGCCGGCAGGTTCGAGAAGATCAGGCCAACGACTGGCAGCGCGATCCACTGCAGCCATGACAGCGTTCGGCGCCCAGGCCCCCAGGACGCCGGGCGCGGCGGCGCGATCCGCTCCTCGACGTAGATCAGAAGGAGGAGGCAGCAGAAGGCGCCGGTCAGCAGCCACGCGGCGTAGAGCGGCAGGTTCTGGCCGAGCGTCGTCTGGGCGAACGAGGGGTTCAGGAGGAGCGGCAGGTTCGACCCGAAGATGATCACGAAGGGCGCGATCGCCCAGTTGATGTGGTCGAGCCAGAGGTCCGCGAGGCGGCGGATCCGCTTCCAGCGCGGGATCTCCGAATGGTCGAACGCGTTCCGGATGTAGAACGGGATGTCCGTCACGCCCCACGCCCAGCGCCGGATCTGGGTGTACTGCTGGACGAGGGTCCGCGGGTATGACCGCGCCCGGACGGCATCGCCGTAGATCGGGATGAAGAGCGGGATCGCCTGGAACTCACCCGAGTAGCGGAAGAACGACTTCCAGTAGAAGCGGCTGTCCTCGGGGATCGCGTCCGTCGCCCAGTAGTCGACGTCGTGGACCGTCTCGAGCGACACCGAGTACGACGAGAAGCTGACGAGCTTCTCCGGCGTCAGCGATCGCCACATCTGGACGTGCGTCGCTCCGACGGCGACGAGCCGAACCGGAACGGGCGTGTCCCACAGGTTGTTGTGGAACATCGGGACGGGCTGGTAGAGCCGCCGGAACCGATCGGGATCGGTGAGGAACGTGTACGACACGTAGCCGAAGTACTGCGGGTGGACGCGGTAGTCCGAATCGAGGTCCGTGACGACGACCTCGCGCGGATCGAAGCCGAGCCCGACGAGCTCCCGGTAGAGCCACCGGCCGCCGTACGCCATCGCCGACGACTTGCCGACGACGATGCCGGGCTCGAGCGGATCGAGGACGTGGAAGAAGTGGAGGAAGCGGTCGCCGAACAGGCCGCGCAGCCGGGCGACGTTCTCGCGACCGCCGAGATCCGTCTCGCGGGTGATGATCGCGACCATCTTCCGGTCGCGCGGATAGTCCGCATCGGCGAGCGCCTTGACCGTCTCGTAGAGCTTTTCGAAGGGCTCGGTGTAGGTCGGGACGAGCGCGACGTGCCAGAGCCGTCCGGGATCCGGGATCGCCGGGCCGCGGCGGGCCAGAAGCCGCTCGATGTCGCGGCGCTCCTCACGAAGCCGTGCCACGTGCTGCCGCCCGCCACGCGCCGCGATCCGATTGCCCGTCGCCTCGAGCGCCTCGGACCGCGCGACGATGGCCGGGATCAGGCGGTCGATCTCCGCCCGCCGCCCCGGGAGGTCACCGAGCGCGAACGTCCGTGCTCGCCAGTCGACGGCAACGACGCCACGGATGCGGACGAACGACACCGCGACGCTGCCTGTCAGCATCAGCGCCTTGTAGAACCAGTAGAAGTCGAATGACAGGACGAACCAGGCGACGATCTCCGGGACCCGGAGCGAGAGGATCACCGGCGACACGATCAGCGCCCAGGTGACGAGCCCCGGCACGATCTCGAGGAGCCGCTTGACGAGGCGGGCGCGCTCGACGCCACCGACCGTCGGCGCCGGCCGCGCGGACGAGGAATCGGACTGCCGCTCCTCCGGCGATGCCGGCGGGAAGCGGTCGGAGGTTCGACGATCCGTGGGCGCTCGGCCGTCCGACGGCAAGTCCGCTCCCCCGGCAGCTACCGCGGCGGCCTGGGCCGGGGGATCGATCTCCGCGGGCGTCGGGCCGTCGCCGACCCGGCCGGGCACGCCGGCGGACGTCACGTCGGCCACGTCGTCCGCCGCTCGGGTCGACGCGGGCTCAGGCACCCTCGATCGGGGTCAGCCAGCTCTCGTATTCGGGCAGTCGGCCGCGAACCGCCGCGAAGTAGCGGTCCTTGACGAGCCTGGTGATCGGTCCGATCGAGCCGGTTCCGATCGCGCGATGGTCGATCTCGACGACCGGGGCGACCTGGACGCCGGTTCCGCAAAGGAACATCTCGTCCGCGACGTACAGCTCGGACCGGTCGATCCGGCGCGTCTCGACGAGGATTCCGGCGTCCTGCGCGAGCTGGACGATCGCTCGCCGCGTGACGCCCTCGAGGATGTCGTCCGCCACCGGCGGCGTGAGCATGACGCCGTCGCGGACGACGAAGAGGTTCGCTGCCGACGCTTCGTTGACGTGGCCGTCCGCCGTGAGGACGACCGCCTCGTCGAAGCCGTTGAGCTCCGCCTCGGACTTCTGGAAGGCCATGTTGACGTACCCGCCGACGATCTTGCCGCGGGCCGGGAGTGCCTCATCTGCGTTGCGGCGCCAGGAGGACGTCATGACCCGAACGCCCGCTTCGGTGTCGATGTAGTTCCCGAACGGCACCGCGATGATGTAGAGCTGCTGATCGAGGTCGTGGAGCCGGACGCCGATCGCCCGCGTCGACTTGTAGAACGACGGGCGGATGTACGCGTCCTCGCGGAACCCGTTCCGGCGGATCGTTTCGACGATCAGGCCCGTGAGGTCATCGGTCGACGGGATGTCGTTGAACAGGAGGATCCGGCAGGAACGCCGGAGCCGCTCTGCGTGCTCGCGCAGGAAGAGCCCGAACAGGGTGTTGCGCTCGGGGTTCCAGTAGGCGCGGATGCCCTCGAACGTGGCGGTCCCGTACATGAACGCGTGGGTCATGATGCTGACCTTCGCGTCGCGCATGGCAACGAACCGGCCCTCGAAATAGCAGGTCAGGTCGTCGAGCGCGGCGGGCGCCGAGACGGCATGCGGAGCCGGCGCCGGACTGGTCGTCTTCTCGGTCAGCATGGACGAAGGCTCCCAGCTGGATCGCCGCGGCGACGGCCGCAGGCGGGGCCTCGATAGAGTCGGCCGAGTATAGCAGCGGGTCCCCGGGCCTCCCGTCGGACCGCCCCGGGACCGTGGACCCGGCGGCCGACCGACCCCGTTCCGGCGCTCCGCCGCTGCCCTAGATCGAGAGCCCGAACGTCCCCGTGGCCGCGGCGACGACCAGCGCCAGGTAGATGAGGTAGAACGCGCCTCCGGCGAGGAGCCCGCGGCCGCGAAGCCGTCCTGCCCGGGCCATCGGGATGAAGATGGCCGCGCACGACAGGAACGCGATCCCCGCCGACGCGAACGCGATCGTCGACCCCGGGCCCACGTGCCACGTCGACGAGGCGAAGAGGAGCGCGACGACGGTGGGGATCGTCGACTGGAAGACCATCGCTCCCGTGATGTTGCCCATCGCCAGCGTGTCCTTCCCCTGCCGGACCCAGATGATCGAGTTGAACTTCTCCGGCAGCTCCGTCGCGATCGGCGCGATGACGAGGGCCAGGAGCGTCCCGTCGAGTCCGAGCTGGCCGGCGAGGTCCTCGACGGACCCGACGAAGAACACCGCCCCGAGGACGATCAGCGCGATGGCCGCGAAGACCTGGAGGTTGACGATTCGCAGCCGCGGGACGGCCGGTTCCCGGAGCCGCCCCCGCCGGTCGAGCCGATGGAACCGGAGCGGCGCAAGATCCTCCGCGTTGACCTCGGGATCCGCCTCGAAGTGGCCCTTGACGTACCACGCGTAGATCCCGAGCAGCACCACGGCGACGATCCATTTCGGCCAGACGGGATCGAGCGGGAGGAAGGCCGCTCCGACGGCGATCCCGTAGGCGACCGCGAAGTACCGGACGTCGTGGCCGAGGACGGCGGCGTTGAGCGGCATGACGTCGCCCGCCGGACGGTGCCGACCCGCGAAGATCACCGCCGCTCCGGTCACGAACATCGCGAGGGTCGCGAGCATGAACGGCGCACCGAGGATCGCCCCGACGCCGACGGAATGCGACGTCGCGCCGGCGCCGAAGATGATCGCGACGATCGGGATCATCGTCTCGGGGAGGGCCGTCCCGACGGCCGCGAGCACGGACCCGACCGCGCCCTCCGCCAGCTCGAGCTTCCGCCCGAACCACTCGATCCCGTTCGTGAACAGCTCCGCTCCGAGCAGGATCACGATGAAGGCCCCGGCGAGGATGAGGACGTCCATCACGCCGCCTGGCCGCTGCCGAGGACGACGCTCAGCGCGATGACCGCGAGGATGAGGACGGAGACGAGGACCATGATCCGGTCGCCGCCTCGCGCGTACCCGAGGAGCGACGCCGCAACCCGCGCGCTCGGCGTGGCGATGACGACGACGAGCCCGAGCCAGAGGAAGCCCTCCGGCCGAAGTGCGGCAAGGTCCGAGCCCACCCGCCGCAGGTCGAAGCCCGCGGCGCGATCGAGCGGCGAGATCCCGGCCGCGACCATCGCCGCGACGCCGGCGACGAGCAGTGCGATCGAGACGTACGTTCCGACCGTGAGGAGCCGGGCGATCGTTCGGTCGAGGTCGTCCCGGGACGGCGCCGTCACGAGGCCCCCAGCGCGCGGCGCGCCATCTCGAATGCCGTCCACGCGAGCACCACGACGAAGAGGACCCGCAGGATCCGGAGATCGATCCGGTGCGCCGTCCGCGACCCCACCGTGGCCCCCAGGAAGACGCCGATCGCCGTCGGGCCCGCGACGAACGGGTCGATTCCACCGCGCAGGAGATAGATGATCGCGCTGGCCGATGCCGTGACGCCGATCATCAGGTTGCTCGTCGCCGTCGCCACGCGGAGCGGCACGCCCATGACGAGGTGCATCACCGGCACCTTGACGAGCCCGCCACCGATCCCCAGGAGCGCCGAGACGACGCCGGCGCCGAGGCTGCCCGCGACGCCGCGGCCAAGGTTCCGGACGGTGTAGCCCGGGCCGTCGAGAGGGAGCCCGAACGGGTGGCGGACCGGTTCGGCGGGCGCATCCGCCGGAGCCTCCGCGGCGCCGGCCGGGTCGCGACGCCTGAGCATCGTGACCGCGACGTAGACGAGGAGGACCGCGAAGAGCCCGGCCAGGACCCGGTCTGACACGCGGAACGCGACGAGGCCTCCCACGAGGGCGCCGATCGCGGTGAAGAGCTCGAGCGTCATTCCGAGGCGCAGGTTCGCGACGTGGCGCTCGAGGTAGACCCCGGCTGACGCGCCGCTCGTGACGATGACGCAGATGAGCGACACGCCAACGGCTTCGCGAAGCGGCAGCCCGAAGGCGATCGTCAGGAGCGGGACGATGAGAATCCCGCCACCGAGGCCAAGGAGCGAGCCGAACAGTCCCGCGGCGACACCACCGGCGAGCATCAGGAGCCCGACGCCCACCTCAGCGGCCGGCGGAAACGGCGATCGACGGCGGGTCGCACGGACCGCCCGACGCCATCGGCGCGAAGCCTACGGGCGGAGGTGCTGCGGCGCGTACGGCAGCAGGGCGACGTGCCGGGCGCGCTTCAGCGCAATGGCGAGCTCGCGCTGGTGGCCGGCGCATGTCCCGGTCTTCCGTCGCGGCTCGATCTTCGCCCGCTCGGACAGGTAGCGGCGGAGGCGGTTGACCTCCTTGTAGTCGATCTGGACGGTCTTGTCCGCGCAGAACGCGCAGACCTTTCGGCGACGCCGGTCGCGGTAGTAGTCGTCGCGCTTCTTCGAACGTGCGGGGGGCATCTGGTCCTGGTTCTCCTCGTGCGTCGCCGGGATCGCCGGCGGCGGTGTCGATCGTCAGGCGGCGCGAGCGCCGCCGGGGGTTGTCAATACGTCAGAACGGAAGGTCGTCGAGCTCCGTGTCGTCGCCACCGCGTCCGGCGGGGGCGGGCGTCCGCGCTCCCCCACCACCGCCGCCGTTACCGCCGAAGCCGCCACCGGCCTCGGCCGCTCCGGCAGCCGTGAACGAGCCCTCCTCGTCGCGCCCGCGGCGCTCGAGGTTGACGATGCTGTCCGCGGTGATCTCGAGGGCGGTTCGCTTCTGGCCGTCGCGGCCTTCGAACTCCCGGGTCCGGAAGCGACCCTCGACGAAGACCTTGTTGCCCTTCTTCAGGCTCTCGGCCATCCGCTCGGCGCGATCGCCCCAGATCGTGACCCGGAACCAGTCCGTCTCCTCGACCCATTCGCCGGTCTGCTGGTTCTTGGTGCTCTGGTTGACGGCGACGTTGAACTGGGTCACGGCGCGCCCGCTCGGGGTGTACCGCATCTCCGGATCGGACCCGAGATTGCCGATGATCATGACCTTGCAGAGCGCCATGCCAGCCTCCCTCAGTCGATCGCGGCGGGCGCCGCTTCGCTCTCGGACTCGTCGATCCGCGCGGCGACCTCGTCGTCCTCTTCCTCCTCGCCGTCGACCGCGGACGGCAGGTCGACGTCCTCGCCCGCATCGTCCGTCGCGCCGTCGCGCGGCGCGGCGCGGAGCGGCCGCTCGACCTTCGTGACGAGGTGGCGGAGGAGCTCTTCCGTGATCGTCAGCCCGCGCTCGAGCTCCGTGATGAGCTCCGCAGGGGCGTCGAACAGGACGATGTGGTACGAGCCCTCGCGGTGGCGGTCGATGGGGTACGCGAGCCGCCGGCGGCCCCACGGGGCGACCTTGATGATCTGACCGCCGCCGGTCGAGATCTGGCGGGTGGTGCGGTCGATGACCGCCTGGCTCCGATCATCCGGGACATCCGGACGGAGCACGAGCATGAGTTCGTATCGGCGCATGCGCCAGGACACTCCTTCCTGTGGGTATGCCCCGTTGGGCGGCCGATGGCCGGGTCGGAGCCGAAAGGAAACGGACGCCAGTCTACCATCCCGGGCCGCCGAGCCCTTCCGCGAAGTCCCTCGTTGTATTCTCAGCCCTGCCCGCCCGCCGTCACCGCCCCGACCTCGGCATCGTCTCTCGCGGAGGCCCAGTGCCCGCCAGCACCATCCTGTTGCTCGACGCCGACGCGCCGTCGGGCGAGCTCATCGGCAGCGTCCTCACCCGGCTCGGTTACAGCGTCACGGTCGAGGCGGACGCCGCCACCGCTCTCGCGCTCGTCCCGGACAACCAGCTCGTCATCGTCGACGTCGTCAAGGGCGCGAAGCTCTCCGTCGACGTCTGCCGCGAGATCCGGGCGACGCCGGGGATGACGCGCGTGCCGATCCTGGCGATCAGCCAGAGCGACGAGGTCGAGGAGCGAATCCGTTTCCTCGAGGCCGGCGCGGATGACGTCATGGCGAAGCCGTTCGACGGCCGCGAGCTCGAGGCACGCGTCGAGGCGCTGCTGCTGCGCTTCCAGCGATCGCGAGACCTGCCGGCGGCCTCGTCCGTCGGCGGGACGCTCGTCCCCAAGCTTCGTCGGATCGTGGCCGTCTTCAGCCCGAAGGGCGGCGTCGGGACGACGACCATCGCCACGAACATCGCGATGGCCCAGGCGCAGCGGATGCCGGACAAGGTCGTCCTCATCGACCTCGATCTCCAGTTCGGGTCGGTGGCGACCCACCTCAACCTCGAAGTCCGCCATTCGCTCGCGGACGTCATCCGCGACGAGGCCGCGCTTCGCGAGCCGGAGCTCCTGCGAACGTACGCGATGCGGCACGACGGCGGCCTCCATGTCATCGCCGCGCCACCCACGCCGGAGCTCGCCGAGCTCGTCGAGGCGGGGCACATCGAGCAGCTGCTCAGCTCGATCCTCGGCCAGTACGACGCGGTCGTCATCGACGCCGGATCGACGATCGACGAGCGAACGATGACCGTGTTCGAGCACGCGGACCTGATCATCATCCCGGTGAATCCGGAGATCGCGGCACTCAAGGCCGTCCATTCCCTGCTCGACTTCCTGAGCGAGACCAGCTCCGTCGGCGGCAAGGCGACGTTCGTCCTGAACAACATGTTCGCCCGGGAGATCCTCCGGATCCGGGACGTCGAGGCGGCGCTGGGGACGAAGATCGCCCTTGAGCTGCCGTATGACCCGTTCCTCTACCTCAAGGCCGTCAACGAGGGGATCCCGCTCGTTCGCGGCGCCGCTCGATCCGCGGCCGCGGAGCGCCTCACGAAGCTTGCCTCGGCCGCGTTCAACGAGGACGCCGCGCTCGTCGCCGGCCGCGAGCCGGACCGGCGTCAGGGCCGCCTGACGGGGCTGCTCCGAAGGCCATAGCCGTTCCCGCTGCACGACCGGTCGCAACAGGTCCGCAACGGCGCGAACCACCGCGACGGACCCGCCGAAGCGCCCGGTGCGGCGAAATCAGCCGATGACGAGCGACCCGACGCGCACAGGATCGGACGTCCCGACGGACGAGCCCGGATCGACGCTGCCGAGCGAGGCGCACCCCGACCCGGCGCCCGAGCGCGAACGCCCCACCGTTGCGGAAGCGACGACGACCGAGGGCGTGGACCGTGGCGGCACGGGCGCGCCCGTGGGTCGCGACAACATCCGCGAGGGACGGGTCCGCGGCGTCATGGGCGGCCCGCACCAGAGCCAGGGGCAGGGCCAGGGCGGCTGACTCGGCTTCGGCCGTCGCGCGGCTCCGGCTCCAGGCTCCGGGCGACCGCTGCGGTCGGCGGCGCCCCTCCGCG
>DASWSI010000073.1:0-8498 GCA_036402715.1 Candidatus Limnocylindrales bacterium | reverse complement strand
TGTCGACGCGCTCGTCGCGGCCGCGGAGCGCTGGTAGGGGCGTTGCCGCGAGGCGCGGCGGAGGGAGCCCGCGCCGGGGTCGCGCGGTCAACGACCTGACCGCCGACTCTCAGCGGTGGTTCGTGGCACCATCGGGCTTCGATGCCGACGACGTCCCCGACCCTCACCGCCGCGCCGGGCCCGGCGCATCCGTGCGTCCGTTGCGGCCGAACGGTCGCCGCCGACGTGTCGCTGTGCGAGCTGTGCAACCCGCTCGGCCTGTCCCAGCCCGCCACGTCGCAGGCCCATGGGACGGTGTTCGTCGCGATCATCGGTGCCGTTGTCGCGCTCGCCGTCGCGGGCAAGCTCGTCCTCGCGGGCGTCGGGCCGTTCCAGGCTGACGTCAGCGGCGTGACCACCGCGACCGCCGGACTCGCAGTCGAGCTTGCGGTGCACAACGAGGGCTCGAAGGCGGGCTCGACGACGTGCCGGATCACGGAGGCGTCGCGCGGCGGCACCGGGCCGGCGGCCGTCGTCCAGACGCCGCGCGTGGATCCTGGCTCGACCCTCCGCTTCTCGACGTCGCTCACCGAGTTCGGGACGGAGCCGTTGGCGCTCGCCGTCTCGTGCCAGTCCCCGTGACCCTGCCCGCGGCAGCGCCCGCGCCGGATGCGACGCGATTCGCCGCGGACCTGTCGTTCGCGATCGAGGTCGCGGAGCGGGCGGGACGGCTGCTGATGGATCGCTACGAGCGCGTCGAGCGGATCGACTACAAGAGCGCGCGCGACGTCGTGACGGAGGTCGACCACCTGTCCGAGGCCGTGATCCTGTCAGCCATCCGCGACACCTATCCGGGTGACGCGATCCTCGCCGAGGAATCCGGCGAGCACCGCGGTGCGCGGCGGAAGCAGGACGCGCTCGGCAGCGGCCGGACCTGGATCGTCGACCCGCTCGACGGGACGGTCAACTATGCCAACGGCATCCCGATGTTCTGCGTCTCGATCGGTCTCGCCCTCGACGGCCGGCCGGCGGTCGGCGTCGTCCACGACCCGTCTCGCGGCGAGACGTTCTCCGCTTCCGTCACCGATGTCGCCCGCCTCGGCGGAACGCCGATCCACGCGAGCGACAAGGACAAGCTGTCGGACTTCGTCATCTCGATGGCGCTCGGTGGCCGGTCCGCGGCGTCGCGCGGCCGCGCGGTCCGGAAGGCGATCCGCGTCCCGCGCTCGATGGGCTCCGCGGCGCTCGCGCTCGCCTATGTCGCGAACGGTCGGTTCGATGCCTTCGTCCAGCAGGGCGGGCTGTCGGTCTGGGACGTCGCGGCCGCGGGTCTCATCGCGGAGCGCGGCGGCGCGATCGTGACGGACATGGAGGGCCGGCCGTGGTTCGACGTCGCCGGCAAGACGCGAACGATCGGGCTCTTGGCGGCGCCCGCGGCCCATCACGCCGCGGTGCTCGCCCTCGCTCGCGGGTAGGCGGAGGGGCGGCGCCGGCCGGCACGCGCGCCAGTCGTTGCGCGACCGCCCGCCCCGCGCGTCAGTCGTCGCGCCAGCGATGCGGTCGGTCGCGCAGCCGGTCGAGTCCCCATTGGTCGCAGAACGCGGTCCACGTCCGGCGGGGCGCGCCCTGCCACCGAAGCTCCTCGATGTCGCGCTGGGGGATCGGGACGCCGTCCGCGGTCGTTCGGAGTCGGGCGAGGTCGCGATAGAGGAGCGCCTCCCGCCAGTGATCGGCGAGCGTCGCCGCCAGAAGGACGCCTCCGCGGAGGCTCGGCACGTGCCAGTCGCTGGCGCGCTTCGGGATCCCCTCGAGCGTGCCATGAACCGCGAGGACCGCGGCCGCCGACTTGGCGCCCCAGCCGGGAAGTCCCGGATACCCGTCAGATGAGTCGCCGACAAGCGCAAGGAGATCCGGAATCGATCGCGGTGGGACGCCCCACTTCGCGATGACGCCGTCCGTGTCATAGGTGATCGATCGCCGTCGGTCGCGGAGGACGACCCGCGAATCGCGGACGCACTGGGCGAGATCCTTGTCCGCGGTGCAGATGACGATCGAGTCGATTCGCTCATCCGTCTCGAACCGGTCCGCGGCAGCGGCGATCGCGTCGTCCGCCTCGTACTCGACCATCGGCCAGAGCGCGACCCCGAGTGCCTCGATGGCCTGCTCGGCGATCGGGAACTGGGCGAGCAGCTCCGGCGGCATCCCCGCGCTCGACTTGTAGCCGGGATAGAGGTCGTTCCGGAACGACTCGATCACCCGGTCCGTCGCGCACCCGACGTGCGTCGCGCCCTCCTCGCGCAGCAGGTAGAGCAGCTGCTGGACGAGGCCCGACACGCCGGACAGCGGGATGCCGTCACGGCCGAGAACGGGTGGGCGCGGCGCGAAGTGGGCCCGGAAGAGCTCGTACGTCGCGTCGACGAGATGCAGGTCCACGGGATCAGCGCTCGATGATCTCGCGGAGCCGATCGAGGTCCGCCTGGAAGACGCCCGTGAGGATCGGCCGAAGGATGAGCGAGCCGAGGCGCGGGAGGATCGGCGGGAGGATCGTCTCGTCCCACGTCACGACGGTCGTCGAGCCGTCCGCGCCGGGTTCGAGCGTGATCAGGCCGGCGCCACTGAATCGCCCCTCGTGACGAATCCCGAAGCGGCGCGGCGGCTCGAACTCCGTCACGGTGACCGGGTCCGTCGTCGAGACGCCGAGGATCCGGACCGTCGCCCAGCCGTGTGTCCCCACGCCCGTTGGACCGGGCGTCTCGATCGTCACCGACTTCATGTCGTGCATCCAGCGCGGCTGCGACTCGATGTCGGCAACCTGCGCCCAGACGCGGTCGATCGGGGCATCGACGACGACGAATGTGCGGACCGGAGCCGGCGGCCGCCCGCGTGCCGCCATCGCGAGGTTCCGCTCCGCGAGCCAGGCGGCGATCGCCCCGAGGATGCCGAGCCGAATGAGATGCCGCATCACGCGCGCGCCGTCGTGGCGATGCTGACGCCGGCGGCTGCCATCGCCTCGATCGCGCGGTGGCCGTCGCCCGCAACGAGATCGACGGCCGCGACCGCGTCACGAAGGAGCGTCGTCCGGAATCCCAGCGCCGCGGCGTCGATCGCGGTCGCCTTCACGCAGTAGTCCGTCGCAAGTCCGCAGACCGCGACGTCCTCGACGCCGGCATCGCGCAGGATCGCCTCGAGCTCCGTGGGCGCGGTTGTTCCGGCGACGACGTCGCGAACGGTGAATCCCGAGTAGCCGTCCTCGCCGTTCGTGCCTTTGCGGACCCGCGGGCCCGTCGTGGGCAGGCTGGCGTGAAGCTCCGCGCCCCACGTCCCGCCGACGCAGTGAACGGGCCAGATCCCGCCATCAGCCGCGAAATGCGGCGTGTGGGCCGGGTGCCAGTCCTGGGTGTAGACGACGACCGCCCCGGATCGCGCGGCGGCATCGATCTCCGCAACGACTGCGGGCAGGATCGTCGGTGCGCCGCGGACGAACAGGCTTCCGGCCGGGTCGGCGAAGTCGTTCTGGACGTCGACGACGATGAGCGCCGAACGCGGCCCGTGGGAATGCACGTCCGTACGCTACCGCAGGCCTGCGGCGGAGGCCGCGAACCGCCGCGGGGCTGGCCCGCGAACCGCCGGGGGCCGGCCGCGCGCACGGCGCGCAGTGCCCCTGTCACCCGCCTGCAACGACACGCCGCCACCGCTTCGCCTGCGCGTCGTCGGGGCCGCGGGACGATTGGCGCGACCCATCGATCGCAGGAGGAATCGGATGCAGGACACGCAGACACAGACCAACGGAATGGCTGATTCGGACACCGTTCCGAGCTCGCCCGTCGACGACGCGACCTACAACGTGCTTCAGGCGCTGACGTCGAAGCTCGAGGCGATCGAGGCGTACGAGCTGTATGCCGAGCAGGACGACCAGGGCATCTTCAGCGAGCTGCTCGATGACGAGCGTCGTCATGCCGAGAAGCTCTATGGCGCGCTCCAGCAGCGTCTCGGCGGCCGCTAGCCGCGAGGATCTCCCGAACAGGAATCACCGAAGCCGGCCCGCGAGGGCCGGCTTCGTCGTTTCGGTGTCGGGCGTCGAGCCGGCGCTCGCGGTGAGCGCACGGCCGCGCCGGCAGGATCAGCCGATGAGCGCCGATGCCTCGGCGTCGTCCGCGACCTCCTCCGGGTCGACCCCGGAAGCAGCGGCGCCGTCGACGTCGAGCAGGTACCCGATTCCCTGGAACGTCTTGATCCGTCCGGGCTCGCCCGGCTGCGCACCCAGCTTCCGCCGGACACGCGACACCCAGACGCGGAGGTACTGGAGGTCGTCGCGGTACTCCGGGCCCCAGACCTTCGTCAGCAGCTCGGTATGGAGGACCACCTTGCCGGCGTTTGCCGCGAGGTGCTGGAGGAGCAGCCACTCCGTCCGGGACAGCTGGACGAGCTCGCCGCCGCGGGTGACCATCCGCCGCTCGAGGTCGATCTCGACGTCGTCGAACTTGATGACGCCGGCGCCCGGCGCCGCGCCGGACGAGCGACGGATGACCGCGCGAACGCGCGCCGCGAGCTCATCGGGGTGGAACGGCTTGGCCACGTAATCGTCGGCACCGAGGTCGAGGCCCTTCGCCTTGTCGGCCGTCGAGCCCTTTGCCGTCAGCAGGATGACCGGCACGGGGCGGCGCTCGCGGAGCTGTCGCATGACCTCGATGCCGTCGAGATCCGGCATGACGATGTCGAGCAGGACGATGTCCGGCCGAACCTCCTCGGCCTTCGCGAGCGCCTCCTCGCCGCCGCCGGCGGTCACGACGCGGAAGCCCTCTTCGCTCAGGGCGATCGAGACGAGCTTCGTGATCCTCGGTTCGTCGTCCGCCACGAGGACGAGCGGTTGTGTGCTCACATGAACCTCCAGGGCTGGTCCGGTCCCGTCAGAGGACCGGGCGGCGTTCGCGGACTGGGCGCGCTGGAGCGGACAGGCGTTCCGAGCGCAGGGTAACGAGCGGCTTCAAGGGGAAGGCGCCACGACGGACCGCGATGATCGGTCAAATGGGATCCTTCGGGATGCGGAGCGAAGGGTGGCCGACGACGCGAGAGACCGGGCCGAAGAACGACCACGATGGTCGCCCGGGAGGCGTCGCGAATGCGGGCGGCGACATTGCAAAGGCATTGCAGCGGCATAACAGCCGGGCCTCGTTCGCGGGGTCCGCTGAGCGTGTGGGGGCGCCGCCGTGGCCGATCCGGTACGCTGCCGCCATGAGCTTCAAGGGGCAGGATCTCGCTCTCCTTGCCGGCGCCGAGGAGGTCGACATCGAGACCCGCCTCCCGGACGGCCCCGTCCACCGGGCCACGATCTGGATCATGGTCGACGGCGAGGACACGTTCGTCCGTTCGGTCAACGGGCGCACCGCTCGCTGGTACCGCGAGGCCGTCGCCAATCCCGCGGTCGCGATCCACGTCGGCGGGCGGCGGCTGACCGCGTCCGCGATTGCCGCAACGGACCCCGACTCGATCGACCGCGCCAGCGCAAGCCTCCGCCGCAAGTACGGCAAGGGCACGTCCGTCGACTCGATGCTCGTCCCCGACATTCTCGACACGACCCTTCGCCTCGAACCTGCCTGACGCCGCGCTGCGGCGGCCCGACCACGCGACCACGGAGCCCGCAATGTACTTCGACGAGTTCAAGCACCAGCTCCCGGACATCGACCCGCAGGAGACTGCCGAGTGGCTCGAGTCGTTCGACCAGCTCGTGGGCGACGAGGGAGAGGCGCGGGCGCGCTTCGTGCTCTACAAGCTGCTCAAGCGGTCGCGCCAGCTTCACGTCGGACTGCCGCCGCTGACCCAGACCCGGTACATCAACACGATCAGCCCGGAGCAGGAGCCGTTCTTCCCGGGTGACGAGCAGCTCGAGCTCCGGATCCGCCGGATCGTCCGCTGGAATGCCGTGGCGATGGTCCTCCGCGCCAACAACATGTACTCCGGGATCGGTGGCCACCTCTCGACGTACGCCAGCTCGGCCAGCCTGTACGAGGTGGGCTTCAACCACTTCTTCCGCGGCAAGGATGATGGGCAGTCCGGCGACCAGATCTTCTACCAGGGGCACGCGGCGCCCGGGATGTACGCGCGCGCCTTCCTCGAGGGCCGCCTGAGCGAGGGCCAGCTCGATCATTTCCGGCGGGAGAGCGTCCGAGGCGAAGGGCTGTCGTCGTACCCGCACCCCCGCCTGATGCCGGACTTCTGGGAGTTCCCGACGGTCTCGATGGGGATCGGGCCGATCAGCGCGATCTACCAGGCCCGCTACAACCGGTACCTCCTGAACCGCGGGGTTCTCGACACGTCCGGGTCGCGCGTCTGGGCGTTCCTCGGCGACGGCGAGATGGACGAGCCGGAGTCCACGGCGGCGCTCTCGCTCGCGTCGCGCGAGGGCCTCGACAACCTGACGTTCGTCATCAACTGCAACCTCCAGCGGCTCGATGGCCCGGTCCGCGGCAACGGCAAGATCATCCAGGAGCTCGAGTCCGTCTTCCGCGGCTCTGGCTGGAACGTGATCAAGGTGATCTGGGCACGGGAGTGGGACGAGCTCCTCGCCCGCGACGTCGACGGTTCGCTCGTCGAGAAGATGAACAACACCCTCGACGGCGAGTTCCAAAAGTACTCCGTCGCGGGTGGCGCGTACATCCGCGAGCACTTCTTCGGCCCCGACCCCCGCCTCCGCAAGTTGGTCGAGCACCTCTCGGACGACGACCTGGCGAAGCTCCGCCGGGGCGGTCATGACTACCGCAAGGTCTACGCGGCCTACAAGGCCGCAGTCGAGTCGAAGGGCGCGCCGACGGTCATCCTGGCGAAGACCGTGAAGGGCTGGACGCTCGGCCCCGGGGTCGAGGCGCGGAACATCACCCACCAGGCGAAGAAGCTCAACGAGGCCGAGCTGCGGATCTTCCGCGACCGGCTGGAGCTGCCGATCCCGAACGCGAAGCTCAAGGACGCGCCGTACTACCACCCCGGTCCGGACTCCGAAGAGGTCCAGTACCTCAAGGAACGTCGCAAGGCGCTGGGCGGCTCCGTCCCGCGGCGGGTCGTCCGGAAGACACCGCTGCCGAAGCCCGCCCCGGCCGTGGACCAGGAGTTCGCCTCCGGCTCGGACACGCCAGTCTCCACGACCATGGTCTTCACGCGGATCCTGCGGAACCTGATCCGTGACAAGGAGCTCGGGTCACGAATCGTCCCGATCATCCCCGACGAGGCACGGACCTTCGGGATGGACCCGCTCTTCAAGGAGGTCGGGATCTACGCCGCCCTCGGCCAGCGCTACGAGCCGGTCGACTCCGACCTGATCCTGTCGTACCGCGAGGCCGTCGACGGCCAGGTGCTGGAAGAGGGGATCACCGAGGCAGGCTCGATGGCGAGCCTCCAGGCGGCCGCGACGTCCTACGCGTCGCACGGCTTCCCGACGATCCCCTTCTACATCTTCTACTCGATGTTCGGCTTCCAGCGCACCGGGGACCAGATCTGGGCGTTGGCCGACGCGCGCGGTCGAGGCTTCCTCATGGGGGCGACCGCCGGGCGGACCACGCTGACCGGCGAGGGCCTCCAGCACGACGACGGCCACTCCCACCTCCTCGCGTCGACGATCCCGAACCTTCGCCAGTACGACCCGGCGTTCGCGTACGAGCTCGCAGCGGTGGTCCGGGACGGCATCGAGCGGATGTATCACGAAGGCCAGGACGTCTTCTACTACGTCACCCTCTACACCGAGAACTCCGCCCAGCCGAAGAAGCCGGCGGACGTGGACGAGGGGATCATCCGCGGCCTGTACCGGTTCGCCGAGGCGCCGGACCTCGGGCCCAAGGCCCACCGGGCTCGACTCGTCGGGTCGGGTTCGATCCTCCAGCAGGTCATTGCCGCGCGGGATCTCCTGGCCGAACAGGTGGGGATCGCGGCCGAGATCTATTCCGCGCCGTCGTTCCCGCTCCTTCGCCGCGAGGCGCTCGAGACCGAGCGGTTCAACCGGCTGACGCCGAGCGGCACGCCGCGGGTCCCGTACGTCTCGACGATCCTCGGTCCGGACGGCGGGCCGATCGTGGCGGCCACGGACTGGCTCAAGGCCCTGCCGGACATGGTCGCCCGGTGGCTGCCGCCGTATTACGTGTCGCTGGGGACCGACGGCTTCGGCCGCTCCGACACGCGCGAGGCGCTCCGATCGTTGTTCGAGATCGACCCGCCGCACATCGCCGCCGCGGTGCTGAGCGAGCTCGCCCGCTGCGGGGCGATGCCGACGGACAAGGCCTCGAAGGCGATCAGCAGCCTCGGGGTCGATCCGAAGAAGCTGGACCCCGCGGCGCTCTAGGCGCTCGTTCAGGCCTCGCCCTCGCGCGGCGGCTCGTCACGTGCCTGAAACGCGGTCGTTGCGAGCGCAGGCACGTCCAATGGGGACCGCGACCTACCGTCGGTGAGGTCCGAACGCGGCGGCACCCATCCTGTCTGCCGTCGCGATTTCGCCGAGGAGTCGCTGATGTCCCACCACGACGCATCCGATCGCAACC
>DASWSI010000072.1:0-3305 GCA_036402715.1 Candidatus Limnocylindrales bacterium | reverse complement strand
CTCGCTCTGCGAGCACCACCTCCTGCCGTTCTTCGGGACGGCGGCGGTCGCGTACATTCCGCGCGGCCGCGTCATCGGGCTGTCGAAGATCCCGCGCGTCGTCGAGATGTACGCCCGGCGCCTCCAGGTCCAGGAGCGCCTGACGCAGCAGGTCGCCGAGTTCCTCCAGGACCGCCTCGGGCCGCAGGGCGTCGGTGTCGTGATCGAGGCGACCCATCTCTGCGCCGTGATGCGTGGCGTCCGAAAGCCGGGGACGATCATGACGACGAGCTCCGTCCTGGGGCTCTTCCGGACGCGTGACCGCACCCGTGCCGAGTTCTTCGCCCACCTTGCGCGCGAGGCATCGGGCGCGTGACCGCCAGCGTCCGCTTCACCGCGACGCTCGAGCCGGCGGAGGTCGGGACGTACGTCGTCATCCCGCCGGACGCGATCGTCGGCCTCGGCGCGACAGGGCGAACCTCCGTCACGGGAACGATCGACGGGCAGCCGTTCAGCAACCAGGTCATGCCGTACACCTTCGAGGGAGTCGGGAGGCAGGTCGTCATGGTCGTCAATCGAACGGTTCGGGCGTCGATCCGCAAGGACGTCGGCGATACCGTCGACTTCGTCCTGGCGCGCGACGAACGGTCGCGGTCCGCCGACGTCGCTGTCCCGCCGGAGCTCGAAGCGGCCCTTGCCGCCGAACCCGCGGCCCGCGCCGCTTTCGACCGGCTCGCGCCCTCCCACCGGCGCGAGCATGCGCAGTTCGTGGCGGACGCCAAGCGTGAGGAGACGAGGCGTCGTCGCGCGCAGCAGACGGTCGAGCGGCTCCGCGGGTCAGGCGCCGCGAACGACTAGCGGGGGCGACCGTTCCGGGCCACATGCCGCACGTCACGGCTCGGCGCCTACAATCCGCGGCATGCCGGACCGCCCGATCAAGGTCCTCATCGCCAAGCCCGGCCTCGACGGCCACGACCGCGGTGCAAAGGTGCTCGCGCGCGGCCTGCGCGACGAGGGGTTCGAGGTCGTCTACACCGGCCTTCGGCAATCGCCGGAGATGGTCGCGACGGCGGCGCTGCAGGAGGACGTCGACGTCGTCGGACTGTCGATCCTGTCCGGGGCCCACATGACGCTCCTGCCGAGGATCACGCGACTTCTCCGCGAGGCCGGCCTCGACGACGTGCTCGTGACCGCCGGCGGGATCATCCCGGACGACGATGTGCCGGCGCTCAAGGAAGCCGGCATCGCGGCGGTCTTCGGGCCGGGCACGACCATCGCGGAGGTCGCCGAGTACCTGCGTGCGAATGCTCGTCCGCGCGACGCGGGTGGCTGACGGCGGATCGGCCTCGACGCGGGAGGCGACCGCGCGTGCGACCGAGCTCGCCGACGCCGCGGTCGCGGGTGACCGCCGGGCGTTGGCGCGGCTCCTGACCGCGGTCGAGAACCGGACGCCGGTCGCGGAGGCGGCACTCCGCCGCCTCTATCCGTCGGCGGGGCGCGCGCACCTCGTGGGGATCACCGGGCCGCCCGGTGCGGGCAAGTCGACGCTCGTCGCCGCGCTGATCGCGGAAGTCCGCGCTGCCGGCCGCTCCGTCGCGGTCATCGCGGTCGATCCGTCCAGCCCGATCACCGGCGGCGCGCTCCTCGGTGACCGCGTTCGGATGCAGTCGTATTCCGGCGATGGCGACGTGTTCATCCGGTCGATGGCGGCGCGGGGCCACGCCGGCGGGCTTGCCTCGACCTCCGGTGCGGCCGCGGCGATCCTCGACGCGGCAGGCTTCGACCTGATTCTCATCGAGACGGTCGGGACGGGGCAGAGCGAGGTCGAGGTCGCGGCCGCGGCGGACACGACGGTCGTGCTCGAGGCGCCGGAGATGGGCGACGAGGTCCAGGCGATCAAGGCGGGGCTTCTCGAAGTGGCGGACCTCGTCGTCGTCAACAAGGGCGACCGACCCGGCGCGCAGCGAACCGCGGCCCAGCTCCGGGCGATGCTCGTCGCCGCGCCCCGCGTCGCGCGGTCGGACGGCGCGGAGCGGCCGCGCCCGAAGCAGCCCGAGGTGCTCGTGACGACCGCGTCGACTGGAGCCGGAGTGCCGGAGCTCCTCGCCGCGCTCGACCGCCATCGCGCGGCGGGTCGCGAGTCGCCGTCCGCGGGTTCTCGGCTGGCACGCGCCGAGGCGCAGGTGTGGGCGATCCTCGCCGACCGGCTTCGAGCGTCGCTCGACGACGCGCCGCGCCGCGATGCCGCGAACGCGACCCTCGCCGCGGTCGCCGACCACCGCCTCGATCCCTACGCCGCGGCGGACACGCTGCTCGCGTCGATCGTGGGCGACCGGACGTGACGATCGGACGCGTCTTCGTCGCGGGCGCCGGGCTGATGGGCCACGGCATCGCCCAGGTGCATGCGGCGATCGGCAAGAGCGTCGTCCTCTACGAGCCGGAGATCGGGCGAGCGACGGCGGGGCGCGACCGCATCGCGGGCAATCTCGAGCGCGCCGTCGCGAAGGGGCGCCTCGACGCCGCAGAGCGCGATGCGACACTCGCCCGGATCGAGCCGACCGCAGATATTGCGGACGCCGCGGACGCCGACCTCATCGTCGAGGCGGTCTTCGAGGACCTCGCCGTCAAGACGCGGCTGTGGGCGGACCTCGACGCCGTCGCGCCGCCGCCCGCGATCTTCGCCTCGAACACGAGCTCGATCTCGATCGATGCGCTCGCCGCAGCCGTCGCCGAGCCCCGACGAGCACGGTTCGTCGGAATGCACTTCTTCAGCCCCGTCCCGGTCATGCCGCTGATCGAGCTGATCCGCGGCAGCGCGACCGGGGACGAGACGGAAGCAGCCGTCCGCGGCCTCGCCGCCGAGATGGGCAAGCAGGTCATCGTGTCCGCGGACCGGCCCGGGTTCATCGTCAACCGGATCCTCATGCCGTTCCTCGCCGAGGCGATGCGCGCCTTCGAGGAGGGAACGGGTTCCGCCGAGGACATCGACACCGGCGCGAAGATCGGGCTCAACCACCCGATGGGCCCGCTCGAGCTGGCGGACTTCATCGGCCTCGACGTCTGCCTCGGGATCATGCGCGTGCTGCATGTGGGCTTCGGCCAGGAGCACTTCCGGCCGCCGCGCGTTCTCGTCGAGCTCGTCGACGCCGGCCATCTCGGCCAGAAGACGGGTCGCGGCTTCCACACGTACCCGTCCCGAGGAGCCACGTCGTGACCGCGCCGCTGACCGCCGAGGAGCGGCTTCTCCAGGAGACCACGCGCGAGTTTGCGGCGCGCGAGGTCGCACCGACGGCCGTCGAGCGGGACGAGACCGAGCGTTTCGATCG
>DASWSI010000071.1:0-8622 GCA_036402715.1 Candidatus Limnocylindrales bacterium | reverse complement strand
CATGATCATTCCCGGCGTGCAGAAGCCGCACTGCAGTCCATGCTTCGCCCAGAATGCGGCCTGGAGCGGGTGGAGCGTCTCGCCATCCGCGAGGCCCTCGATCGTCGTGATCGTCGCGCCGTCCGCTTGGACGGCGAGCATCGTGCACGACTTGATCGCTCGACCGTCGACAGTCACCGTGCACGCGCCGCACTGGCTCGTGTCGCACCCGACGTGCGTCCCCGTGAGGTTGAGATCCTCGCGAATCGCCTGGACGAGCAGGCGTCTGGGCTCGACGTCGAGCTCGCGGCGTTCACCGTTGACGACGAGCGCGATGTGCTCGGCCATGGCCGGTACCTCCTTCAGCGCGGCGGCGACGGATCGGCGGCTGGTTGGCTCGGTGTGAAGAGCCGTTGTTGGAGCACGGCCCGGCGTCGGCGAGTTCGGCCGGCGGAGGGACCGCCCATGCTCGCACCGCGGACGGGCGGAAGCAAGCCGAATTCGCGCCCCGCGACGGTCAGGACGCGGCGACGGTCGCGAGCCGGTAGTACACGCCCACGCGATGGATGTGGCCGCGGGCGAGGAAGTAGACGATGTTGCCCGGAAACGGCTGCTGCGACGCCGTCGCCGCAATGACCTTGCGCCGCTCCTCGCCGCGCGGAAGGCGGACGGCACGCACCCGGCTGACGTCGCCATCGGCCGAGACGAGGTCGGCGTGGTCCGCCGCCTCGAGATTTCGTGTCCACGCCGTTGGTCCGTTCGGGTGGCCGATGTAGCCCTGGCCGTCGAGAGTGAGGAGCGTCAGGAGGGTGCCGCGGATCCGTCCCGTGCGGCGGCCCGGGACGCGGAGCTCGACGGTCTGCTGGAAGGTCGCCATCGACGTTCGCCAGCCGCGCCGCAGCAGCGGGTCCGTGAGCCGAATGAGCCGATACATCGCGGCGAGGAACACGTGCCAGAACGCGGAGCCGCCGGGCTCGATTTCAGTCACGGGGCGCGGGACCAGGACGCGCCCTGCGGAGCGGCGGAACGGCACGACCGAGCGCCGCGCTCCGACTGCTGACCGCGCGGGGGTCGAGCGCCTCTGCCAGCTCCGTCGCGGATTCGAACGCCGCAATTCGCGCGGCGTCTCCCAGGCGAACGAGCTTGCGCAGCGTGCTCGCCCACGGGATCGCGTCGAGGCCCGGCGCGTTCGCGAGCCCGACGCGCGCAAGCCCTCGTGCGGCGGAAGAGGCCGCGTAGTGGGCGGCCCATACGAGCACCTCTGGTCCCTCGTCGGCTTCCTCGGCGGCCCCGAGCGCGCCGCAGACGATCCCGCGGTCCTCGGGCGCGGCCGTGACGAGCCGCCAGTTGTCCGGGCCGGCGATGAGGTCCACCGCGTAGCTCGCGTACGGCAGGTCGAAGAACGTGGCCGCGCCGGCGGTATCGGCGTTGCCGCCCGTGAGCGCGAGGGAGAGGTGCACATTCCCGATCCCGTCGGTCAGCCGCCGATGCGCGTCCGCGAACAGTCGCCGCTCAGCCGCGTCGTCGCCGATCGCGACGGCATCGGGCTCGTCGATCTCGACCAGCGGACAGCCGGCCGCGGCGAGCGCACGAATCTCGGCGTTGAGAGCCTCCGCGACGGCGAGCGTGGCACGCTCGCGGCTCGCGTCCGCGTCGGCCGCCAACCGGCAGGCGCTGTACGGACCCGGCAGCGACTGCTTGACGGCGCGTGACGTCTCGCCGGCCGCGAACACCCACTCGTCGACGGTCAATGCGCGGCGCCACGCGACCGCGCCCCCGATCGCGATCCGGCCCGCAACGTCGTCGACGCCGTCGAGCGCGAGGAGCGGCGACAGCGGTCCGTCCCACCGGAGTCGCCCGTCGGTCAGCGGCTCGAGCCCGGCGCGTTCCTGCGCGATGAGCACCGCGCGGACGGCGTCGTCGTCAGCGAGCGGCGACCCGGCTGAATCAATGGCGGAGGCGCCGCCCGACGATGGCCGTGGCAGCGCGCCGAGAATCGTGGCGAACATCGCTCTCCGGGGCGGGCATTCGATCGTAGCGCATGAAGTACGCTCGGCCGCATGCCCATCGTCGGGGACGTCCTCGCCGGCCGCTACCGCGTCGACGCCCCACTCGGCGCGGGCGGGATGGCGTCCGTCTACCGTGCCCACGACCTGCGGCTCGACCGGGACGTCGCGGTCAAGGTGCTGCTCCCGAACCTCGCCGCGGACCGGGTGCTCGCGGCGCGCTTCGAGCGCGAGGCCCGCTCGCTTGCCGCGTCGGCGCACCCGAGCATCGTGACCGTGTTCGACGTCGAGCCCGGCGACCCGGCGACGGGCCGCGAGCCCTTCTACGTCATGGAGCTGTGCGATGGCGGGTCGCTCGCGGACCGGCTCGCGGGGACCGCAAACGACCACGGGGCCACTCCCGGGGCGGGCAACGGACGGGCGGCCCCATCTGCCGTCGCGGCAACGATCGGCTCCGTTGCCGAGGGGCTCGCCCACCTCCACGGGCGCGGCATGGTCCATCGCGACGTCAAGCCACACAACATCCTGTTCTCCGGCGACCGGGCGAAGCTCGCCGACTTCGGCCTTGCACGCACGGAATCGCCCGGCGAGACGAGCGCGTTGACGGCGCCAGGCACCACTGTCGGGACGCTCGCCTACCTCGCCCCGGAGCTGATCGCCGGCGGAGCGGCGACGCCGGCCAGCGACGTCTATGCGCTCGGCGTCACGGCGTTCCAGGCCCTCACGGGGCGGCTGCCACGCCCGGCGACCTCGATGAGCGACCTTGTCGAAGCGCGAACGGCGGCGGCGCCGACGGTGTCGTCGGTGGCACCGGACCTCGGTTCCGGCTTTGACGAGCCGGTCGCCCGGGCACTGTCCGCCGATCCCGCCGCACGGCCGGGCCCCCGCGACCTCGCCGACGCGCTTGCCGACGCTGCGTCGCATCCCACCGCGGGCACCAGGGACGAGGCCGCCGTGGCCACCGAGCCCGTGCTGGCCACGCGGCCGCCCTTCGACGAGCCCGGGTCTCGCGCCGCCAGCGGGACGGGCGGTCGCGTTTCCGGTTGGCCCGAGCCGCGCTCCGCGCGGCCCCGCCCGGCGCTGGCTGCCCTGACGGCGTTCGCGCTCGTCATCGCTGTCCTGCTCATCCTTTCGTCGCTGCTGCGGGGCCCGGGAACCGCTCCCGGAGCAGGCGCGACACGAACCGCGACCGCGGCCACGACCGTCCGCCGAACCGCGTCACCGGCACCAACCGCACCCCCCTCACCAACCGCGGACCCCGCTGCCGCGGCGATCGACGCCGTGGGCCGCCTCGAAGGTGCGATCAACGCGGCGACCGGCGGCAAGGACGGCCTGAAGGGCAAGGAAGCGAACGACCTCACCCGCCGAGCCGAAGCGGTGCGCGCCGCGCTGGTCCGTGGTGACTTCGCGGGTGCTGCCGCCCTCGCCAACGACCTCCAGGACCGGATCGACGAGATCGACGGCGATCGCGGGCAGCCGCTCCAGGACGCCGTCGCGGCCCTGGTCGACGCGATCCCCGGCTGACCGGCACGTAGGCGCGCGGCAGGGCCGCGCGCGGCGGCCGTGGCGCTGGCGGGCCGACCAACCTCAGGCGGCTGAGCGCACGTCCGTGATCGGTGCGGCGAGCGCGCTGATGTTCCGGCCGCCCGCAGCAGCCTGTCCCGTGTCGCGCCGCGTCGCGGTACCCACGACGATCCCGGCCGCGATGACGAAGACGAGCGCGGCCACGCCGATCGCAGGCAGCAGCATCGTGCTGGCACCGCTCGCCTGTCCCGCCGGCCGCTGCCAGGCGTTGCGGAGCGTCGTCACCCGACCCGGGGCGATGAGGAACCCGAGCCAGAGGCCCGCGAGCAGCCCGCCGACATGGGCCGAGTTGTCGATCAGTCCACCGAACGCGAATCCGAAGCCCAGGTTGATGATGATGAGCATCCCGATCTGACCCACCAGCGAGCGGCCGCGGCGGTCGAGCACGGGGTGATGCGTCCGCGACGCGGCGAGCAGCAGCCCGAACAGCCCGAAGATCGCCCCGGATGCCCCGACGGACGGCGCGTCGCTTCCGAACACGAAGCTCGCGGCGGACCCAGCGGCGGCGCACAGCAGGTAGAACACGAGGAACAGCCGCGAGCCGTACAGCTGCTCGACGAGCGGACCCGCGATGTACAGCGCGTACATGTTGAAGAAGAGATGGAGCAGGCTCGTCGGGTCGTGGACGAGCGTCACGGTCCAGAGGCGGTAGTACTCCCCCGCCGCGACGGCGGCCTTGTCGAGCCACAGCGTGCAGAGGATCGAGCTTGCGCCCTGCGGACACGACGCGGTCGCGGCATGGGCATCCGGCGACATCGCGACGAACGACACGATGACCGTGATCGCGATGATCACCCACGTCAGCGGGAACGCGGGGCCGGCGCCGCGGCCGCGGGCGAAGTAGCGACGCGACGCGCCGGCATTGCCGGTCTCCTTGGCGAGCCAGCCGAGCCGGTTTGCGATCTCCGCCTTGTCCTCCGCCGGCGCGCGCCGGTCGGCTTCGCGGTACGCGACGATCGCGCCGCGCAGATCGCCTTCGCGGACGCGGGCCGCGGCGACGTTCCGCCAGGCCGGGTACGTGCTCGGCGTCTCCGGCAGCTCGAGGACGGCTTCCCATGTCGCGACGGCGGCGTCGTCGTTGTCGAGCCGGTACAGCGCCTCGCCCAGCCCGAGCAACGCGGCCGCTGTGACGGCGGGATCGTCAAACCCGATGACACGCCGATAGTGCTTCGCGGCATCCGCATAGTCACCGGACGACAGCAGCTCGCCGGCGCGGTCGAGGAGCGCCTTTGCGGCGTCGCGCGTCAGCGGTCCTTCGGTCGAGACATCGGGCACATCGGGCCCGCGCACCGGACCAGCGCCCTCGTCGCCCGGGCCGCGGGGTTGGGTCATCGGTTGCGACTCTACTAAACTTCGCCGGATGCCCGTGCCCCTGAATCCGCTCGCGGCGCCCTGACATGTGCGGACGGTTCACGCAGCAGCGGCCCACCTCGGAGCTCGCCGAGATCTTCGACGCAGAGAACCTGGCCGCGGACGACGGCGGCCACTACAACGTCGCGCCGACCGATGAGGCGTCCGTGGTCGTGCAGCGCGAGGGGCGGCGTGCGATCGCCCGGTACCGCTGGGGCCTCATTCCGCACTGGGCGACGGACGAGCGGATCGCCAGTCGAACCTTCAATGCGCGCGCCGAGACCGTCGCCGCGATGCCGGCGTTTCGCGAAGCGTTCCGGCGACGCCGCTGCCTCGTCCCCGTCGACTCCTTCTACGAGTGGCGCCGCGAAGCCGGCGGAGTCCGACAGCCCCACCGGATCGTCCGGACGGACGGCGCCCCGCTCGTCCTCGCGGGGTTGTGGGCCGGCCGCCGCGACGGCGACGGAACCGTCCACCGAACCTTCACCATCGTGACCACCCGCGCGAACGCGACGATCGCGCAGCTCCACGACCGGATGCCCGTCATCCTGCCGGAAGCCGCGTGGGCGACCTGGCTGGAAGCCGCGCCGGCGGATGTCGCGGAGCTCCACGGGCTCCTCATCCCGGCGGACGAGCCGCAGCTCGCGATCTACCCTGTCGTCCGCCTCGTCAACAACGTCCGAAACGACGGCCGGGAGCTGATCGCGCCGCTCGCCGGCTGACCGTCAGTCCGAGACCGCCGACACCCCGACGCGGTCGCGGATCGCCTCGAACGCCACGCGACCCGTCGCGCCACGATCGATCGCGGCGGCGAGCTCACCGAGCATCGTGGCGAAGCCGCCTTCCGAGTCGCGCCGAGGCGCTTCGAGGACCAGTGCGCCAGGTGGCAGGCTCGCCCGTTCGGTGCCGTCGCGGACGACGACCAGCTCCGCTCCGACGTACGACGCGGCCTCGACGACGACGGCAACGAGCGCGTCCGGCAACGGCTCCGCAATCACGACCGCCCGAAAGTCCGTGAGGTAGCGCAACGCAAGCTCGACGTCCGCGGGCTCGAGCGTCGGGCGGTCGGCAGGCGCCTCGGGCGCGATTCGGAGGTCGTCGGCGGGCTCGTCCTCGGCGAGGACCGCGGTCAGCATCCCGCCATCCCCGTCGTCGCCCGCAGGGGCGGCAGCGGATGGCGGCGCCGCGGGGCCAACGACGACCGGCGTGGGGTGGGATGCGTCACGCAGCAGCGCGACGTGCCCGACGCCCGCGGCCGCGAGCGCGAGGATGACGGCGTCACCAGCCGCGTCCTCTCCGGCCTTGCCGACGAGCTGGACGGTCGCGCCTGCCCGCGCTGCGGCGATCGCGCTCCGCGCGGCCGTTCCCTCCACCCCGCCACCCAGCTCCGCGGAGCGTGCCATTGGGTTCCCGATGACGACGATCACGACGTGAGCGTACCTCGCGGTGGCACGGCGGCCGCACCGCGGCGTAGCCGGAGCGGCACGCGAGTCCGGGTGGCAGGTGGTACGACGGAGTCGTGGAGGTGCGTCCGCGCAACGGCCACGCTCTCGTCGCTCGCCGGATCCGCGCATCCCGCGATCCCCGGCTCGGGCAAGGTCAGTTGCTCGAGCCGGATCCTCCCCCGCTCAGTGCATCGCCACCGCCCGGGCCGCTGAGTCCCCCATCGCTCTCGGTGGGCGACGGCGTCTCCCCGCCGCCGTCCCCGCCGTGATCGTCCGTCCCTCGGGGCGTCGGCTCGGCTGTCCGGCGAGGCGTCGGGACGGGTGTCGGGATCGCCGTCGGCCGCGTCGTTGGTCGCGCCGTCGGCTGCGGAAGCGTGACCTGGGCCGTCGGGCTCGGCGAAGGAGTCTCGGTGAAAGCCGGCGAGGCCGTCGGCGACGCGGTCGGGTTCGGCGCCACCGCCGGCACCGTGCTCGGGGCCGGGGTTGGAGCCGCGTCATCTGGAGCGAAGATCCGGAATGCCGCCGCGCCGGCCAGCCCGCCGAGCGAGCCGACCGCGAGGAGGGCGACGAGGACGAGCGCGAAGGCCTGGGCCCGAGCGAACGCGGGCCGACCACCGCCGATCGCCACCCGCCACGCGTCGCGGAGGCCAGCCAGCAGGCCGAGAGGCTGTCCGGCGCGAAGGGCATGTCCGACGACCGCGAGCGGCAGCGGGGCGGGTTCGCGCGCGACGGCGCCCATCACGCGCAGGGCGAAGTCATCGCGGGGGGCGATCGTCGGTTCGGAGGCCAGGGAATCGAGGTCGCGACCGATCCGGAGGGACGTCGCGAGCTCCGCGGCGGATGCCGCGCCATCGGTCGGCAGCTCCTGGGACCCGAAGGGCATTCGGTTGCCGGTCATCCGTCGATCTCCGCGTCGCCGAGCAGCTCGCGGAGGCGCTGGAGGCCGCGATGGAGGTGGGTCTTCACGGTGTTCAGCGGCCGTCCCGTCTCGACGGCGATCTCCGCCAGTGACCGCTCCGCGAAGAACCGCAGGGCGACCGTCTCGCGATACGGCTCGTCGAGACCGGCCACCGCGCGCCGGAGGTCCGCGCTCCGTTCGGCGCGAAGCGCAAGGTAGGCCGGGTCGCCGGCCGCCGCGGACCGGTCCGCGATGCGAAGTGCCGGGTCGGAGCTCGGCGCGTCACCGACGGGGGCGACCCACTGGACCGTCCGGCGCCGTCCCGCGGTCCGGAGCGAGACGCGGACGCCGATCCGGCTGACCCAGGCACCGAACGTTCCTTCGCCGCGCCATGAGGCGAGCGAGCGATAGGCGATCACGAAAGCCTCCTGGGCGGCGTCTTCGGCGTCATGACGATCGCCGAGGATCCGATAGCAGGTCCGGACAACGGCCGCGGCCTCGCGGTCGACGAGGAACCTGAAGGCATTCCGATCGCCGGCGAGAACCGCCTCCACGGCGAGACGCTCGTCGAACGGCGGCGCTGCGATCCGGGATCCGTCGGCGGCTGCGAGATCGATCGGACGTCCCCCTGCAAGCGCTGCGGCGGCGGCCCCAGCCGGGACCGCCGCCTCGATGCCGTCGCGGTGCAACTGCCCCGCTGTGCCATACGCCATGGCGCGACCGTCGGATCGAGCCCCTCAGTCGTTGCTGCCACCGTCGTTGCTGCCACCATCATGGCCGCCACTGTCGCCGCCCGTCCGACCGGACGTGTCCTGCGTGCCGCCATCGTGGCTGTCGCCACTCTGGTTGTCGGTCGCCTCGGGCGTCTCCTTCGGCTCATTGGTCGCATCCGCGTCGTGGTCGTCAACGGGCTCGGCGGTCGCACGCGATCCGTGATCGTCACGCGGCTCGGCCGTTCGCGCGGGCTTCGGCGTCTCGATCGGGTCGACCGTTTCGCCCGGCTGCTCCGCGGGGTCCGCGGTCTCGGTCGGCTCGGCGGTATCGGTCGGCTCGGCGGTATCCACCGGCTCGGCGGTTTCGGTGGGCTCGGCTGTCTCGGTCGGCTCGACCGTCTCGGCCGCCGGGCTCGGTGTGCGTGGGGTGCTCGTCGCGTTGGCCGCGAACGCCGCGCCCGCGACGAGGAACAGGCTGATGAGCGACACGGCCACGCCGCGTCCGACTCGAGCGCCCTTGTGCATTCGCGTGGTTCTCCCAGTGAGCCGGTCTCCTGGCGACCGGTCTTCACTCAATCGAGACACGCGGCCGGGAAATGGTTTCAGCGCGCGGCGGAACTGACGTTCAGTCGAAAGTCCTGGGCGGC
>DASWSI010000070.1:0-2127 GCA_036402715.1 Candidatus Limnocylindrales bacterium | reverse complement strand
GGCCTTGTCGAGGACGGGGTCCTCGTTCGGCTTCGGTGCGGCGGGCGTCGCGACCTTCACGTCCGGCACGAGGCCGACATGGTGGATCCAGCGCTGGTTCGGGGTGAGCCACCGGGCGATCGTCAGGCGGAATCCGCCGGCGCCTTCGAGGGTCGTCCATTCCTGGACCGTCCCCTTGCCGAAGGAGGTCTCGCCGATGAGCGTCGCGCGGTGCGTGTCCTGGAGGGCCCCTGCGACGATCTCGCTCGCCGAGGCGCTCCCCTTGTCGATCAGGACGACGACCTTGATCTTCGGATCCGTCGCGGCGCCGCCCGGCTTGGCGTCCGTCGGGGTGCGCTTGCCCTGGGCATCCTGCTGCCAGAAGATCGTGCCACTCCCGATGAACTCGCTCGCGACGGACCGCGCGGCGGTGACGAAGCCACCGGGGTTGCCGCGCAGGTCGAGGACGATCTTTGTCTTGCCGGCTGCGATGTCGGCGGCAAGCGCCGTGTGGAGCTCCGCGGCGCCATTGTCGGAGAAGCCGGTCAGCCGGATGTAGCCGATCCCGCCCGCGAGGTCCTTGGTGATGACCTCCTTCTGGACGATCACGTCCCTCGTGATCGTCAGCTTGACGGGGTTCGGATCGCCCTTTCGGGTGACGGTGATGTCGACACTCGTGCCCTTCTTGCCGCGGATTCGGTCGCGCGCGGCATCGACGGTGAGGCCGTCGACGGACGAGCCGTCCACGCTGATCACGACGTCGCCGGCGCGGAGCCCCGCCTTGGCCGCGGGGGACCCGTCGATCGGCGAGATGACGACCAGCCGGCAGTCGGCGCCGAGGGTCGCGCAATCGGTCGTCGTGCCCGCCGCGTTCTGGGTCCCGATCTCTGCGCCGATCCCCTCGAACTGCCCGGAAATCCCCTGCAACGTCTGCTGGAACTCGTCGGGGGTCAGGTAGGAGGAGTACGGATCGTCGAGCGCGGCGATCATCCCCTTGATCGCGCCCTGGATCAGCTTCGATTTGTCGACGGGGCCGCCGGCATATCGGTCGACGATCGTGTGGTACGTGTTCCAGAAGGGCTCGAATGCCTTGTCGTCCGACGCGGGCGTGCCCGGCTGACTGAGCTCGTGCCGGCCGAGTGAGAACCCGGCCATGAAGAGGGCGCTGCCGCCGAGGACGGCGACGAGGGCAACCGCGATGCCGAGAGCCGGGATCCGGCGGCGCCGTGGAGAGCCACCCGACACGGGGCCCGTTCGGACGTCGTACCCGGTATCGCCGGGAGCGCGGCCGGGATCACCCGGAGTCACGGGAACGGCGTCGGGGTCACGAGGGGTGGTCGGCCCGGAAGGGTCGTTCGGAAGCATCGTCGCAGGGTCCTGTACGGAGGTGGCCGAGGCGGGCGGCTAGGGTACACCGCCCTCGCTCGATCCTACGTTCGGGTGCCTTCGGCGGTTCGACCGTGAACGGAACTTCACCTCCCGTTCGGCGAGCGCCTCGCCGCCGCGGGCGCCGTCAGCGGATGAGGTACGTCCGAACCGAGACCCACGAGCCGAGGACGCCGAGCCCGACACCGGCCCCGAACACGATCATCGCGAGGTCGCGAGCGAGCGACCCGAACGTCAGCGGGAGGACCCGGAAGAAGTCGAACATGAAGCGGCCCAGCGCATCCGAGGCTCCGAGGAGCACCCCGAGCGAGATCACGGCCCCGATCAGCCCGACGAGGGCACCCTCGAACACGAACGGCCAGCGGATGAACGCGTCCGACGCACCGACGAGCCGCATGATCTCGATCTCCTCCGCCCGGGCCACGACGGCCAGGCGGATGGTGTTGACGATGATGAAGAGCACGATGATCCCGATGACCACGAGGATCACGGCGCCGGCAGTCCGCAGGAAGTTCGTCACCGTCAGGACGCGGTCGACGAGGCTGCCGATGTTCTCGACTCCCTGAACCGCGGGCTCTCGCGTCAGCATCTGCTCGACGACGCCGTGCTTCGACGCGTCCTTGAGCGAGATCGCGACGCTCGCGTGGAACGGGTTCGTGTCGAGGAAGCGGGTCAGGTCGTCCTGGTTCTGCGCGGCACGGGCCGTCCTGAACCGCTGGAGCGCCGCGTCCCGGCTGATGTACTCGACGCTCGCGACCTCCG
>DASWSI010000069.1:0-5443 GCA_036402715.1 Candidatus Limnocylindrales bacterium | reverse complement strand
CGCGCCGAGGCGTACGACTGCAAGTGGGGCGCGCGGGGGATCAACGGCGACGTCCTCCTCCAGCTCGGGGCAGCGCGCGCGAACACCGAGGCCATTTCGCCGTCCCGCTACGCCGCCGCGTACCGGGTTCGGTTCGACGAGTCGACGCCAACCGGGACAGTCCGCACTTCCGCCCTCCTGCGGTATGCGCAGGACGTCGCGTGGATCCACTCCGATGCGCTCGGCTTCGACCGCGACTGGTACGCCGAGCGATCGCTGACGTGGCTCGTCCGAGCGGCCGAGGTCGAGGTCCTGCGGCCGATTCCGATGGGCAGCACGCTGACGGCGACGACGGAGGTCGTCGGCCACCGAAAGGTCTGGGCGCGGCGGCGCGGCGAGTTCCGGCTCGCGGACGGCGTCCTCGCGGCGACCGTCATCACGGACTGGGTGATGGTCGACGCTCGCGGCCGGCCGGCTCGTGTCCCGGGTGTGATCGAGGCGCGGTTCCCGGCTCCGCCGATGAACGAGGGGCTCATGCGCGTCGAGCTCGTGGAGACGCCCCCTTCCGCCGCGCGCCGCGCGTTCGCCGTTCGGCCGCAGGAGCTCGACCCCGTCGGCCACGCGAACAACGGCGTCTATCTCGACTGGCTCGAGGAATCGGTGCTCGCCGCTGATCCGAGTGCGGCTGCGGCCCTCGTCGCGCTGCCGCGTCGCTACCGGCTCGACTACGCCGGCTCTGCCGGGGCCGGGGCGCAGCTCGAAAGCGTCACGTGGCAGATGGGCGACGGGTGGTCGTACCGGCTCCGCACGGCGGACGGAGCGGAGCTCCTCCGCGGCCGACTCGACCTGTAGGCCCGGCGCGCGGGACCGGGACATCGGATGGCGCGCCCGACAGGATTCGAACCTGCGACCTTCGGCTCCGGAGGCCGACGCTCTATCCACTGAGCTACAGGCGCGCGAGCGGCAAGGGTACCAAATCGACCTTCCGCCTCCGTTTGCGGCGAGTCGCGGCGCGGCGAGACTGTATGCAAATCGCAGCGGCGAGGTCCGCTCCGTCGTGATCGGCGGCGGGCGCCGTCAATACCGTCGTCGCCGTGAAGCGGCACGAGTTCCTGCGGCGCCTCCATGCGGTCGTGAAGCCGCGCAACTATCTCGAGATCGGCGTGAACGACGGCAAGAGCCTCGCGCTGTCGCACGTTCCGAGCATCGCCGTCGACCCCGCGTTCAAGGTCATGGAGCCGCTTCGGCTCGACGTTCACCTCGTCAAGCAGACGAGCGACGACTTCTTCGCCCGGCCGAACCCGCTCAAGCACCTTCGAAGCGGCCGCAACCCGATCCGGAACGTCCGTCGCGGACGGCCATTGTTCGGCCACTACCTCGGCGGCACGACGCTCGACCTTGCCTTCATCGACGGGATGCACCTCTTCGAGTTCGCGCTCCGCGACTTCATGAACGTCGAGCGGTTCGCCCGCTGGTCGTCGGTGATCGTCTTCGACGACATGCTGCCGAGGAACGTCGACGAGGCGGCCCGCGATCGCCACACGAACGAGTGGACCGGCGACGTCTTCAAGATGATCCCCGTCCTCCGGGAGCATCGCCCGGACTTGGTCCTCATTCCGGTCGATACCACTCCGACCGGCGTCCTCGTCGTTCTCGGCGCGGATCCCTCGAACACCACGCTCCGCGCGCGGTACGACCAGATCATCGAAACCTGGGTGACCCGGGATCCGCAGCGCGTTCCGATCGAGATCATGGAGCGGCGCGCTGCCGTGTCACCGGAATCGCTCCTCGCCGCGGACTTCTGGAGCGAGATCGCCAAGGCGCGCGGTCCAAGGGACAACCGCGTTGCGGGTCTCGAGCACGTTCGCCGCGGGCTCGCCGCGGTCCAGCCCGCGCCCCCGCGCGTGGTCGCCCCGACGGTCGAGCGCGAGAAGGTCGCGGTCGGGTAGGCGCGGGTGGCGCCCTGCGGGTGGCGCCCCCCTCAATGCCTCAGGCCGAGCCGCCGCAACACACGTCCACCGCCGGCTCGAATCCGCTTCCCGGCAGACCGCGCGCGGCCCCGAACGAACCGCATGACGGCGACCCCGAGCGGGAGCCGTCCGGCGCCGTCAAGGAAGCCACGACCATCGAGTCCGACGCGGAGGGTACCGATTCGGGTCTCGGCCGCGCCGTCGCCGTCGAGGAAGGCCACGACCGAGTAGGCGCCTCGCGGAAGCCGGCCGCGGACGAGGTGGAGGCGCCCGACGAGCTCAATTCGCGACGATCCCGCTCGGACCTTGCCGTCGATCTCCGTCCGGCGACCGCGGCCGTCATCGGCGACGAGGCGCACGCCCTTCGGTGCGAGGCCCGCGATCGCGGCGACGGGCAGGAGCGCGACGAACGTCCGGCCGCTGCCCGCCTGCGGCTCGACCCGTCCGCCGGCGACGGCGTCGGCAAGCGAGCCCGCGACGACGACGAGGCGGACAGCTCCGCCGCGCTCGACCGAGATGCGCGCGACGCGCCATGGGTCGGGCGCCCAGCCCGGGGTCGTCGGCGCGGACTCGCCGTCGCCCTCGAGCGCCGTCCGGCGGTCCAGGCCCAGGGCATTCAACCGGACGCGGACGTCCCAGGTGCCTTCGGGGAGCGGTGACCCCGCGGCGACCTTGAGCGGATCGATCGATGCCGTGACATGGACGAGCGGCGTGACCCACGCTTCGCCCGCGGCCCCCGGATCCTCCACGAGCTCGACGTTGCGCTTCTCCGTGACTCGCCATTCCACCTGGGTCTCGGGATCGCGGAGCGAGACCTCGACGCTGAACCCGGTCGCGTCGGCCTCGGTCAGCTCGACCGGCGACCCCGGCAGCCCGTCGGTGAGCGCAGGGTCGAGATGCAGGCGGCCGTTGCGGCGGAGGAACCTGAGCGGGAGCCCGCCCTCGGAGTCCCGGCACGACGCCGTCAAACCGATCTCCAGCCGGCCGCGTGCCCACGAGACGCGATCGAGGCGGGCAACCGCGTCCATCCGCGCCGCTCGGCGTGCGAGCTCGAGGAGGTCGTCTTCGCGGTTCGAGCGCAGCAGGGACGACCGCATCCGAAGCACCGGCGAGAGTCCCGCCTCGACGTCGTCGGTCATGTAGTCGAGCGCGAGGCCCCGCACGGACTCGAACAGGCGGGATCGGAATTCCGGCTCGAACTGATGGAACGCCGGTTCCCCCAGGCGCCCGAGCATCTCCACGCGATACGACCGCCGGAGGAGCTTGTCGCGGAACGGGCCCGGCTCGGTGTTCGCGACGACGACGTCGAGGACCTCGCGGAGGTTGCCGTAGTAGTTCGGTGGGTCCATCCGGCGTGACGCCGTGTTCACGCCCTGCGTCCGCTTGTTGTAGAAGTAGCACGGGTAGTCGGCGAGGATCGAGACGACCCGCGCCGGAAAGTACGCCCGGACCATGAACAGCTGGTCCTCGAGGATGTGCGGTCCCTCGGGGAAGACGATCCCGTGCTCGACGAGGAACGCGCGCCGAAACATCTTGTGCGGCGTCAGGCTGTCGATCAGCGGCGCGTCAGCGATCGTGCACGCCGGGCGGTTCTTCCGGAACAGGCCGTGCGGCACGCCGCGGAAATTGCTCGTGACCTTGCCGATGACGATGTCGGACTGATTCGCGAAGCCGTACGCCGACAGCCGCTCCAGCGCCTCCGGGCCGAGGTAGTCGTCCTGGTCGACGAGCTGCACGTAGGTGCCCGCCGCGTTTGCGATCCCGATGTTCCGCGGCTTGCCCGGCCAGCCGGAGTTCGGGATGTGGATGACGCGGATGTTCGTGTGCTCGGCGGACAGCGCATCGAGGCGCGCCGGCGTGTCGTCCGTCGAGCCGTCGTCGACGAAGATCGCCTCGTACTCCGCGGCGGGCAGGGACTGCTCGACGAGCGACTGGATGCACCGGTCGATGTCACGGCCGGGATTGAAGACCGGGACGACGACGGTGACCTTGACCGCTCCGGCCACCGACGGGACATGCATCGCGGCATCCGCCTTCACGGCGGCATCCTAGGCCGGACCGGATCGAAGGGCCGGAAACGCGCCCGAAAACAAAACCGGAGCGGCTCCCCGAAAGGAGCCGCTCCGTTGCTGTCCCGGTGAAGGTATCCGCCGAAGCGGACGCTTCTGCCGCGCGTCAAGGGCATCTATCACGTCGGCTTGACCGACTACCCTGACCCTACCTACCCATGACCTTGTCGCTGGGGCAGCCTTGGCTGCGCGTTGCAGCGCCATAACTGTAGCCCGGAACCTTCCAGATTCCAAGGGTTTTGATGCGCGGGGCGGTATAAATTCCTTAACTTTCGTTCCCTGCAGGCAACCCGTCGTGCCTCGCCGTCCCGTACGGCGCGCCCGTTTCGACTCTGCGGTCAGTCTTCCGAGATGGTGACGGAGGTCACCGCAACCGGCTCCACGGGTCGATCGCCGGCACCGGTTCGGCCCGCCGCGATCGCGTCGACGACGTCGAGGCCCTTCGTCACCTGCCCGAACAGGGTGTAGTTCTTCGGCAGCTTGCCGGTCAGGTCCTGGTGGCAGATGAAGAACTGGCTGCCGTTCGTATTCGGCCCCGAGTTCGCCATCGCCAGGGCGCCGCGCTGGTAGTCGCCCTGGACCTTCTCGTCCTCGAACTTGTATCCCGGCCCGCCGGTCCCCACGCGGTTCGTGTCGAGCTTCGACTTCTTGCCGTACTGCCCATCGCCGCCCTGGACGACGAAGCCCGGGATCACGCGGTGGAAGACGACGTCGTCATAGAACCCCTTCTTCGCGAGATCCACGAAGTTCTTCGCCGCCTTCGGAGCGCTGTCCGTGTAGAGCTCGATCTCGATGTCGCCCTTGTCCGTTTTCAATGTCGCGCGAGTCATCGTTCCTCCAGGCCTATGGTGTTGCGACGGTGACCTTGTCCATCGCAACTGGGTTGGCGGGATTTTCCGCGCCGCCGGCTGCTGCGGCGATCGCGTCGGCGGCCTCCATCCCGGACGTCACGGTCCCCACGATCGCGTAGTCGTTCGTTTGCGTCAGCGATCCCGCGGCCGTGTCGTCGAGGACGATGAAGAACTGCGAGCCCTGCGAGTGCCGTTGGGAGCTCCGCGCCATCGCGACGGTCCCGCGTTTGTAGGGCGTCGTGACGGGCTCATCGGCGATCGTGTAGCCGGGACCGCCGCCGCCTGTCCCGGTCGGGTCACCGCCCTGGATGACGAACCCCGGCACGATGCGATGGAACGTCGTGCCGTCGTAGAAGCCGCACGACGCGAGCGCGACGAAGTTGCCGGTCGCGATCGGGGCGAGGCTCGCGTCGACCCGAATGGTGATCGTCCCTTTCGCCGTCTCGATCTTGACGGTTCGCGTCTGGCCGGCCGCAAGTGGCGCCGGCTGGCTCGTGGGACAGCCGCGGCCACGCGCCACGGGCGCGGCGTTCCCGGCGGAGCTCCCCGTGCACGCAACGACCGCGAAGACGGC
>DASWSI010000068.1:0-4803 GCA_036402715.1 Candidatus Limnocylindrales bacterium | reverse complement strand
GTCCGCGGCGTCGTCGAGGAACGGGTTCCCGGTCCGCTGCCGAGGCGCGGCGGGAGCCTCTCTCCGGGGCTCAAGCCACGACAGGCGCGCCGCCTTCGAGCCACGGTCCGCGTTCTCCCAGTAGTCGCACGACCGATGGTCGAATCCCGGATCGGCGCAGGGCGGGATCAGCGCAAACGTCGCGGCGTCGGTGACGTCGACGATCCGGATCGCGGCCTCGCTCACGGCGGATCGACGACGGCGAGGTCCGCGAGCGCCCCCGAATGGACGAGGGCCGTCGCGGCGGCGAAATCCGGACCCGGCTCGCGGTCGCCGTCGAGGTGGGCCACGTCGGCGCGAATGCGGGTCAACGCTTCCGTCACGCCCGCGCCCGGGATCACGCCGGCCATCGTCGCCATTCGGAGATCGAGCGCCTGGGCCGCCACGACGAGCTCGATGGCGACGATCCGCTCGACGTTCTCGAGGACCGTTCGTGCGTGGCGCGCCGCGATCGAGCCCATCGAGACGTGATCCTCCTGGTTCGCGCTCGTCGGGATCGTGTCGACGGACGCCGGATGGGCGAGAACCTTGTTCTCCGACGCGAGGGCGGCCGCGGTGTACTGGTAGATCATCATCCCCGACTCGAGGCCGGAGGACGCCGCGAGGAACGGCGGCAGCCCGCCGTTCAGCCGGGCATCCACGAGGAGCGCGGTGCGGCGCTCGCTGATCGAGCCGAGCTCCGCGATCGCGATCTTCGCGAAGTCGAGGGCGAGGGCGATCGGCTCGCCGTGGAAGTTGCCGCCGCTGATGACCCGGCCGCCGCCGGTCGCGACGGTGTCGGTGTCCGCAACGCCGCCGCCCGGGAAGACGAGCGGGTTGTCCGTCGCGCTGTTCAGCTCGATGTCGAGGACGCGCGCGAGGTGATCGAGCGAGTCGCGAACCGCCCCGTGGACCTGCGGCACGCAGCGGAGCGAGTACGGGTCCTGAACCTTGTGCGCCGAGCCATGGTGCTGCCGCTGCATCGCGGAGTCGCGGAGCAGATGCCTGAGCTCCGCCGCGACGGCGATCTGCCCGGGATGCGGACGTGCGAGCTGGTACGCCGCCGCGAAGGCGACATCCGTCCCGAGCAAGGCCTCGACGCTCATCGCCGCGGCCACGTTCGCGGTCCGCGATAGCCGGTCCGCGTCGGCGGCGAGGAGCGCACCGATCGCGGTCATCATCTGCGTCCCGTTCAGGAGCGCGAGCCCTTCCTTGGCCTGCAGCCGGAGGGGCTCGAGGCCGACCTCGCGCAGCGCGGCGAGCGCCGGCATGACCTCGCCGTGAAGCTCGACAACGCCGCGGCCGATCAGCGGCAAGGCGAGATGGGCGAGCGGCGCGAGGTCGCCTGACGCACCGACGCTCCCCTGCTCGGGCACGACCGGATGCACGCGACGCTCGAGGAGCTCGAGCAGCCGGTCGACGATGAGCGGCCGGCAGCCGCTGTGACCGAGGGCGAGCGTATTGGCACGAAGGAGGAGCATCGCCCGGACGATCTCCGTCGGGAACGGGGCGCCGACGCCGGCGGCGTGGCTCATCAGGAGGTTTTCCTGGAGGCGCTCGCTGTCGGCCGCGGGGACGAACGTCGAGGCGAGATCGCCGAAGCCGGTCGTCACCCCGTACACGACCTCGCCCGCCGCGACGAGGCTCTCGATGACCTGCCGCGCCTCGTCCATCCGCTCGCGCGCGTGGACGTCGAGGGAGGCGCGCACACCCTGCCGCGCGACCGCTTCGACGTCGGCGACGGTGAGGTCTGCGCCCGTCAGGACGATCGGCTGCGCCTCGGCGCGAACTCGCCCGCGGACCGGCTCGAAGTGGGGCTCGTCGCCCGGTGCGCGGTCGGACGGGTCGGTCACGACGGGCAGGATAGTCGGCTATGCTCGGGCCCGTTGGACCTCCGGCCGATCGCCGGCGGAGCGGCGCGTCACGCGTCGATTGGCGCGCGGCGGAACAACGGGAGGCGGTCTGTGCTCGCGTTCATCGACCAGATCGTCATCCCGTTCCTGAACTCGCTGTACGGCGCCGTCGGATACGCGGGCGTGATGCTGGCGATGGCGATCGAGTCGGCGATGATCCCGCTCCCCTCGGAGCTGATCCTGCCGTACGCCGGGTTCCTCATCTCGGACCCGTCCCAGATCGAGCCGCTGACCCACGGGCACTGGAGCTACTGGATCGTCGTCGTCGTGGCCACACTCGGGAACACGATCGGGTCGCTCGTCGCGTACGCGATCGGGGCGTGGGGCGGGCGGCCGTTCCTCGAGCGGTATGGGCGCTACCTCCTGATCCGGCAGCACGAGATCGAGCTCGCCGATCACTACTTCGCGAAATACGGCGCGGCGACAGCGTTCTTCAGCCGGCTGCTCCCGATCGTCCGAACGTTCATCAGCTTCCCGGCCGGCGTCGCCCGGATGCCGCTCCCGAAGTTCATCGCGTACTCGACCGCGGGCGCGTTCCTCTGGTCGATGCTGCTCGTGTTCGCGGGCGTGCAGCTCGGGGCGCGGTGGGCGGACATCCGGCACGCCCTCCAGCCGTTCGACCTCGCGATCGCGGTCCTGGCCGTCGCGGCGATCGTGCTGTTCATCTGGTGGCGACTCGGGATGCCGGGCCGGCGGGGGCGACGGCCGGGCTGAGGCTCACCCGGGCCTACGCCTGTCGCTCCTCCGGCGCGGGGCGGGCTTTGAACGCGACCCACAGTGCGATGTCGTAGACGATCTTCAGACCGCCCGCGATGAGGAACGGCAGCGCGGCCAGCGCGGGCGTCGCGACGAGGATCCCCGCGAAGTTCGCGCTGAGCCCGGCGCCGATCGACCGCGCGATGCCCGTGACGCCCGCGGCCGCGGACCGTTCGTCCGGCTCGACGACGGAGATCGTGTAGCTCTGGCGCGTCGGGACGTCCATCTGGCTGATGCTGAATCGGGCGAGGAGGACGGCGATCGCGAGCGGCAGGTTCGGCATGAGCGGGACGAGGATCAGCAGGATGTTCGACGGCAGGTGGGTGAAGACCATCGTATTGATGAGCCCGATCCGCGCCGCGATCCCCGCCGCGGCGAGCGCGGACGCCGCGGCGAGCAGGTTGGCCGCGAAGAAGATCGCGCCGAGCACGGCTTCCGGCACGCCATACGTCTGGTGGAACCAGTAGGCGAGGATGCTCTGCATGACGAGGCCGCCGGCGAACGCGTCGAGCGAGAAGAGCGCGGCGAGGCCGAGGACGACGTTTCTCGACCGATGGAGCCCGAGACGCCGGGCGACGGTCGTGTCCGCCGGCGCCCGAACCTCGACCGCGTCAGACAGCCGGCTGATGAGAACCGCAATCGCGATGCCGATGAGTGCATAGGCGACGATCACGAGGCGGTACGCGGAGAGGTCCTCGAAACCTGCCGCGCGCAGCGCCCCGACGGCGAGCCCCGCTGCGAGCGCGCCACAGGCCGTCGCGATCGAGCCGGCGAGGTTGTACCAGGCGAAGACGCTCGTTCGGCGGCGGTCGTCGATCGTCTCCGTGAGCGACGCCTGCTCGACGGCCAGGAACGGGCCCACTTCGTTGCCGGACGGGCTGATGACACCGATCGTCGCGGCGACGAGGAGCAGCGGAAAGACGTTCGTGACCGCGAAGATGAGCCCGGCGGCAGTCATCAGGACGGCGCCGATGATCAGGACGCGCCGTCGACCGAGGCGATCGGCATGGGTCGTCAGCCAGAGGCTGATCACCGTGTCGCCGATCAGGGTCAGGCTGAGGATCAGCCCGATCGCGGCGCCATCGAGCCCGAGGCGGGCGAGGTACAGGACGAGAATGACCGCGACGGACCCATAACCGAACATGCGGGCCGATCGCGCCGCGAAGAGGAGGCGCCCGTCGCGGGTGAGGTCGAGGCGGCGACGAGGCGGACCCGCGGGGGGTGGGGTGTCGACGGGCTTCGCCACGACTCGGAGTCTAGTGGCGGACTGCGGACGCCCACGCGACGCCGCTTGCGGCCGTTGCCCGTGACAGAATTGCAGCGGAGGTAGCGCAACCCAGATGACGCACCCGGATCAGGTCCCGCCGAGCACGACCGAAACGCATCGCGAGCCACACGGTGGCGGCGGACCGCATGCCGCGACGACCGATCCCGCGGCCGGCCACGCGACTGCGCACGATGTGGAGCCGCTCGGGCCCGTCGACATCGAGGCGTGGGCCGCGGGCGTTCTCGGGATCGCGCTGGGGCTGATCGTCGCGGTCTGCTTCGTCTTCGCGACGGCCGCGACCACGCGCTGAGGTCGGGCCGGCGCCGGCGACCCGCGTCGTCGCCGAGCTCTCAGAACAAGCCGACGATGTTCCCCTCGGCGTCGATGTCGATGTTCTCGCCGCCCGGCCTGGACGGCAGCCCCGGCATCGTCCGCATCTCGCCGAGGAGCGGCGTGATGAAGCCCGCGCCGGCCGAGAGCCGCACGTCACGGATCGGGACCCGGAATCCGGTCGGGCGGTTCTTCAGCGCCGGGTCGTGGCTCAGCGAGTACTGCGTCTTCGCCATGCAGATCGGGAGGTTCCCGAACCCGAGCGCCTCGTACTGCTTGAGCGCCTTCGCGGCAGCCGGCTGGAGGTCGATCCCCGCGGCGCCGTAGATCCGAACCGCGATTGCCTCGATCTTGTCCACGAGCGGGGCCGCGTCGGCGTAGAGCAGCTTGAAATTCGGAGCACCCTCGGCAGCGGCATCCCACACGGCGCGAGCAAGATCCACCGCGCCGGCCCCGCCGTCGGTGAAGTGGCGGGTGACGACCGCCGCGCGCGCGCCGGCCGCGAGTGCGACCTCCAGG
>DASWSI010000067.1:0-7510 GCA_036402715.1 Candidatus Limnocylindrales bacterium | reverse complement strand
CAAGGGCCGGCCTCGTGCCCCTTGGGGTCACCACCCCATGGAGGCCGGTCCCATTTCCTTTTTCAGGCCCCGAAAGGCGGCCTCCCGACGGCGTCCTTGCGCCGGTTCCGGCCGAGGGTCCCTTCGGCGCTTGCTCACGTCGGCCGGTTCGTCCGCGCAGCCCGTGCCCGTCAGCGCGCGGCGGCCGGCCGCAGCTCCACCAGGCCCGCGTCGATCGTCGTGTCGATGATCGCGGTCACGCCTTCGGGCCAGCGCTCCATGAACAGGACGATGTTGCCGCGCCGCGAGTCGTCCAGGAACGCCATTGACGGCACGAGCAGACCCACGCACCCCTCCTCGGCGCGCGCCTCCGCCGCGACTCGCCGGGCGATGTCGCGATCGCGGAACGCCGTCTCGGAGCCGACGCCGAACCGCTTGATCTGGTCGGGCTTCCGGAGATCGACGAGCCGCTCGAGCGACACGCGGAGCGCCAGCAGCCGGCGGCGGAAGGGCGGCATGCCGGGGTAGAGGTCGGCGTGACGGGCGAGCTCGGCGAGCGCGATGGCGGGATCGGTGGCGAGGTACAGCGTGGGCTCGCCGGGCGCGTTCCATCGGTCGTCGTCGCCATCGGCGGATACGAGGCGCTCAAGGCGGATCGGCTCGTCCGCCGGGACGTGGCAGTAGGCGACGCCGCGGAAGCTCGCGAGCAGCGACGGCTCGATCGCGTGGGCGGGTCGCGCCGGCATCAGCCCGAGCTGCGCCCGCCGAGCGCCACGGTGATCAGGAGCACGCTGTCCGTGGCCGCCCGAATGCGCCACGCGGCAGGCTCCTCGACCGTCGCGAGCTGCCCTGCGCGGAGATCGACATCCATCCCGTCGACGTGCAGTGACAGCTGGCCGCGAAGGGCCTGGACGACGAGCGTGTCGTCCGACTCCTCGCTTCCCAGCTCCGCCCCCGCCTCGAGGGCCGTCACAGTGACTCGAACCCGATCGGTGGTCGCGACCGTCCGCGAATTCCGGTCGCGCGATTCGGGTTGCGGCTCGCCGAGGAGCGATGCCGCCTCTTCCCCGAGGTCGATGAGCACGGGGCGCCGAAGCGTTCGCGAGGGCCGCGTCCCGCTCCCGCTCGTTACCGGCTTCTCGGGGCTCGCCGACGTCGTCTCTCGATCCATGGATTCCTCCTGTCCGCGGATGCTCGCCGTCTCGGCGTTGCCCGGACGTCGTCGGCCGGCAGGACCCTGTTACAGCGGCGGCACACAAGGTGTAACGCCGCCGTCGCGCAATTCCGGGCTCTCCGGCCCCGGGGCTCATCCGCGACGCGAGACGCTGTCGTCCAAGTCCACGAACGACGGAGGGCGCACCGAATGGCGAACGAGGACCGCGGCGGGTCAGACCTTCCGGCGCGCGCCGGCCGGGAGCGGCCGCCCCACCGGGACGACGAGCTTCACGGCGAGATGACGGGGCCGGCCGGGCGAGCGCCGGCCACGGAGCGAAAGGGCGATCCGGATCGGACGAGCGTCGAATCTGCCGGGCACAGCGGCGCCGGCGCCGGGATCATTGCCGGCGCGGCTGTCGCGGGGCCGCTCGGAGCCGTGGTCGGCGGCGCTGCCGGCGCGGCGGTCGGCGCGGGAGCCGAGAGTGTCGACGAGGAGGGCGGCACGAACGAGCCCGGACCGCTCAAGCGAGCGGGCTCGGTGGGAACGGGGCCGGTCGACCCGGCGACGGACTTCGTGCGCGATCAGAACGACTGACGGGTCCGCACCGCCCCGAGGCGTTGCGGCGGCGGCGGGACAGATGCGCCGCGGACGGTCACCCGCGGCGCGGCCGTCAGGACGGGCCGGCGGGCGAGGCCAGAACGGGCGTCGGCTGGATCTGCTGCGCCTGTGATGGCTGACCGCTCGACTTGTCGCCACCGCAGGCGGCAACGGCGAGCGCGGCCGCCAGGAAGATACCGATCAGGCGTCGGGACACGAGCTCACCCCACTGGTGCCATCGCCTCACGGGCGAGAATTTCGATCACCGCGGACTGCAGGTCGCGCGTGCTGATGTCACACCGCTGAACGGGCGCGCGCCGCGTGGCGGGCCCCGGTCCCACGAGGACGGTCCGGAGTCCCGCGCGACGACGCCCGCATACCTCCGGGTCCGTTGTGAGGAACCAGGACGTCGCGGCCGCAGGGTCGATGCGCGGGGCTTCCCTGATCTCCGGGAATCCGTCTGGCAGCGGGATGCGCGCGGTGGTCACGAGGATCAGCTCGTGGCCGGTCTCGGCGAGGTTGTGGAGCGGCTCCGCGGCGTCGGCCGCGACGCGCGAGTCGAGCGCCCCGGCGGTTCCGGACCGCACGAGCAGAACTCCCGGGTCGAGGTACACCCGGCTCACTCCGAAAGAGCTCCGGGCCGGCGGCGCGCGGAGCAGACCGCCCCGATCGTCCCGCTCGTCTCGAACACCGGTTCCTCCCCGCCAACCAGCCATGTCGGTCGCGATTTCCGACGTCAGTGTCCGGCGTGGCGCGGTGCGATTCGCCGACGCGATCCACTCATCGCATATCAACGTTCTGACAGGGATCGGCGCATGACCGCCGTGCAATCGGACTGCAAGCGAAGGGTGGCCGGCATAGCGTTGAACAGCAAATCGGGAGGCTCACGATGCGCACATCACTCGCACTGGAGCGACGCAAGCGATGGGCACTCGACACGCATCCAATCCGTCATCACCAACCGAATCGACCCCGGGCGCCGATGGCGTCCGGGCGGCCTATCGCGGCCTCCGATCCATGGGCTGGTCAGACGCCGAGGCGAGCAGCCTCGCCGCGCACCTCGCCGGCCTGGCCGTGACCCGCGTGGGATGGCGCATCCGCGAGGTGGAGGGCCTGCTGTTCATCCGGTCGCTCGTCTCGAGCGGGCGGCTGGACCCATGACCGCGCCGCGCGCCGGTGGCACGGAGCGCTACAGCCCGCCGATGGGGCTGTGGTGCCCGTACTGCCATCAGCCATTCGTCGGTACGGTGGACCGGGTGACCGGCCGCTTCGTCCACGGAACCTGCCCGGTCGCCGAGCTCGACTCGTCGCGCCTCGAATCGCTCGCGAGCGAATCCTGGTTCTGGGCGCGGTTCCGCGAACGGATCTACGGGGCGTTGCCGGGCGCTACGCCGTCTTCGAGTCGTCCGGCTCCGGCGCCGGCACGGAAGCCTTCTCGACCTGGCGCTTGAACTCCTCGATCGCGCGCTTCGCGTTTCCCTTGGATGCGAAGCTCTCGCCGGAGGTCGCGACCGTCTGGCCGTTGGCGACGACGAACTTCCACCGATACTTGCCGCCCTGATCCGCGGACACCTCGAACCCCATCGCTGCCTCCTTCGGCTTGCGGCTCGCCTCGAGCCTGTACTCGTCGCAGCGCGCTATTCCAGCGCCGCGATCTCGATCCGGTTGACGATGTCGGTGATGCCGTCGACGCCAGAGACGACCTCGAGGACCTGCTCCTCGTCGTCGAGGTCGTCGACGGTCCCTTCGATCACGAGCCGCGATCCGATCGTGTCGAACGACAGCCGATCGACGAGGCCGCTCGTCGCCGCATGCGTCGCGAGCGCCTCGCGGACGCGCTCGGTCCGCTCGTCCTCACCGAACAGCGCCGCGGAGTGGTGGTCCGCGTCGAACGGCTCGTCGTCCGCGCTCGTCCCGAAGCCCGCGGCAATCTCCGCCGAACCGTCGGCGCCGCGGACGATCGGCGGATCGACGGGCGGCACGTACGTCAGGCCCTCCTCGGCGGCCTCGCCGGGGTCGTTCGTCTCGCCGTCCCGCAGCTCCTCCTCGACGAGCAGCTCGAGGTTGGCGGCGTCCGGCTCGTCGGGCTGGTCGCTGTTCGGTGTTCGCGATTCGAGCTCGCCCTCGAGGACGCGGGTGTCCGTCATCACGCCGAGCCGATCGACCTCCTCGGTCGCGACCACCGCGGTCTGGTCGACGGGCTCGCGGATTCCGGCGAGCTGCGCGACATCCTCCGCCGGCAGTGCGTACGGATCGTCGCTCGAGCCCTGGCCGGAGTCGAGGTCCGCGCTGACATGCGGCTCGTCAGCGGCGTAGGCACCCGCGTCGATCCGCGGGTCTCGCTCGTCACTCATCGGTTGCTCCCCCCGGCGCATCGCGGAGCCAGTCCGTCTGCGCCTCATTCCCCGCGTCCGACGTTTCCGGCGTCGCCTCGCCCGAGCCACCGGAGCCGCGGCCGCTCGGTGAGCCATAGCCGCCGCCGCTCGCGCTCGAGCTGTGACCGAGCGGCTGGGTCCGCGCGGCAGCCGCCGCTTCCGGATCGCGCGCGTCGGCGCGATCCGATCCGTCCGCATCCATCGCGTCGTCGCCGGTCTCGGACGTCGCAAGCGGGCCGACAACGCCGCCCGGGGTCGCGAACTGCTCCGTCGAGAAGGTCTCTCGTTCCTCGTCCTGCCGCGACTCGTCACTCACGGTCGCCGGCCTCCCGACGACGATCGTCGTTGGCGCGCTCGCCGGTGGCGTGGCCGGACGGCGGGCGGTCTCCGGCCATCGCGGCCGGGCGCTCGTCCGCGCCACCGCCGGACGATTGGGTTGCGACCGCCGACACACGCTCATCGGCGCCGCTGAGACCGCCGGGGATCGTCTCGGTCGAACGCTCCGGCATCCGGCCGATGTATGCCCCGGGGTCCTCCGCCTCGTCCTGCTCCGGAAGCCGGCCCTCGCTCGCGGGGCCGTGCTGATGCTCGTTTCTGGTCATGGTGACGCCTCCTGTCCGGATCAGGATCGCGGGCGGCGGTTCAGGCGGCGCTGCAGTTCGGGAGCCACACCTTGCACGCGGCCAACAAGCCGCGCCGCGTCCGGGGTCGCCGCGGAGGCGGGCCGAGGCTCAGCCGTCGAGCGCGGCTGCCTCGACGCAGACCGCGACCACGCCGGCACGCGCCAGCCGGTCGAACATCGAGCGCCGGCGGATGGTCCAGCTCGCGATCTCGAGGCCGGCCTCGTTCGCGCGTGCGACGGACCGGGCGTTCACCGACTGCCATTCCGCCGAGATCCCGCGGCAGCCCGCACGGAGCGCGACGGCGATCGTCCGCTCGTCGAGCGCGGAAGAGTTGAGCCACAGCGGCCACGCCGGCCGGGCGCGTCGGATCGGCTCGAGCGCCGCGACATGGAACGACGACACGACCGCGTTTCGCAGCTCCTTGCCGCGCGCGGCCTCGAGGAGGTCAACGACCGACGGCGCGGGCACGTCCTTCAGCTCGACATCGAGAAAGGCTCGCTCCGGAAGTGCGGCAAGGACGGCTTCGAGCCGGGGCACGCCGGCAGCCTCGAGCTCCGCGGCGGATAGCGCGTCGGCGCGCTCGGGGCGGTGCTGGACGCGGGCAAGCGTGTCGTCGTGAAGGAGCACCGGGACGCCGTCCTTCGACGACGTCACGTCGAACTCGACGCCGTCGCAGGCCGGAATCTCGAGCGCGGCGAGCAGCGCCTCGATCGTGTTCTCCGGCGCTCGCCGCCAGTCGCCGCGGTGCGCGAGGCGGAGCGGTCGCCCGGCGATGGACGTCACGCGCCGACCACCAGCCGCGCGGACAGCCCGAAGTGATCCGAGGGAAACAGCGTCGGGTCGTCGGCGGCCGGCCGGTCGAAGACGACGCGGCACGACTCCACCCGTACCGCACCGGCGACCCAGATGTAGTCGAGGCAGCCCGGGTCGCCGTCGTCGTCGATCATCGGTGCCTGGAGCCCGGACGGCCACGTGACGTCCGGCTCGCGCCCGTTCGCCTCGAGATGCGCGGAGCGGAATCCGGCCTCGGTCATGCGCGCGTACGTCGGCTCTGTCGGCGTCGCGTTGAAGTCGCCCATGACGACCTGCGCGTCCGCCACCGGCCCCGTCGCGAGCCACGCGAGGAGCGACTCCGCCTGCACGCGCCGGATGTCTGCGTCGGCCGGCAGATGGTGCAGGTGGGTGACCGCGACGAGCACATGCCCGCCGCCGCGGAGTGTCACGACTGCTCGGTGCGCGGACCGGTTGTGACCCAGGTCGATCCGCTCGACGTCCGTCGCCTCGAGCGGCTCACGAACGAGGAGCGAGTTGCCGTACTCAGGGCGGCCGGCCCAGCCGCGGATCGCCGCGTAGCGCGCCTCGCCCGCCGCGCCGATGAGGCGGTCCTGCTGCATCGGAAAGACGCATTCCTGGAGGCCGAGGACGTCCGGCTGGAGCGCGCTCATGTCGGCGAGAAGCAGGCTCAGCCGCTCGGACCAGCGGTCGGCGCTGTTCCGGATGTTCAGCGTCGCAACGTGCAGCGGCTCCACCCCGTGAGGATCGCACAGACGTGCGCGAGGACGGCGCGGCGCCGGCGGCCACACGACTCGGCGCGCGCCTGCAACTCCCCGTGGACGCCCGCGCCCCGCCCGGTCCGGCGCGACCGCGTACCCTGTTCGGGCCCGGCATCGGCGCCCGAATCCACGCCGCCGGCAGTCGTGGAGGCATGCGTTGTTTCGACTGATCCCCCGCGAGGAACGGTTCTTCGATCTGTTCGTCGAGGATGCCGCGAACGTTCTGGGCGCCTCGCGCCTGCTCGAGGCATTGCTGCGGACCTACGACGTCATCGAGCGGCGGGCGGGCGAGATCCGCGACGCGGAGCATCGCGGCGACGAGATCAGCCACGACATCGGCCACCGGCTGGAGAACACGTTCGTCACGCCATTCGACCGCGAGGACATCCACGCGCTCATCAGCGGCCTCGACGACGTCCTCGACTACATCGAGGAGGTCGCGGACACGTTCATCCTCTATCGCGTCGAGGCGCCCACGCCGGTCGCCGTCGAGCAGGCGTCGATCGTCGTCCGCCAATGCGAGCAGCTGCACGAGGCGCTCACCCACCTCCGCGGCTTCAAGGACCTCGACAAGTACTGGATCGAGGTTCACCGGCTCGAGAACGAGGGCGACCGCGTCGCGCGGACCGCGATCGCGAATCTCTTCGAGAACGAGAAGGACCCGATCGAGCTCATCAAATGGAAGGACATCTACTCGCTGCTCGAGGCGACGATCGACAAATGCGAGGACGTCGCCAACATCGTCGAGCGGATCGTCGTCAAGCAGGCCTGAGGGCCACCGCCGTCGACGCGCCGCTACGTCGCCTCGATCAGGAAGAGACTGGCGTGGAAATCGCCCCGCGCGGCGACGACATCGCGCTCCTCGGCGAGCGCCAGTCCCGCATGCATGAGCTCGTCACCGGAGCGAAGACCCGTGTTCGCGGCGTCCACGCCTGACCCAGTCCACGGCCAGACCGAGACCCTGTACGTCGCCGCCGGGTCGAGGCCGCGGAGTCGCAGCCGATGCGGTCCCGGGAGCGGCCTGTTCAGGACCCGATACAGCGCCCCGACCGCGCGTTTTCGGTCCTCGGAGATCGTCATCCACGCGGCCTCGTTGCCGTCGCCCTCGAACGGGCTCCGGAGCCGGACGAACCGGCCGCGCTGGAGCACCGACCGCCACCCCTTGTAGAGCGCGACCTGCTCGCGCACGGCGGCCCGCTCCTCGTCCGACATCACCGTGGGATCGAG
>DASWSI010000066.1:0-3201 GCA_036402715.1 Candidatus Limnocylindrales bacterium | reverse complement strand
GGCCGCATCTCGTGCTGCTCGCCCGCGACGTGACGGGCTACCGCAGCCTCTGCCGCCTCGTCTCGTACGCGAACCTCGCCGGGACGAAGAGCATGCCGCGGTTCTCGCAGGCGCTGCTCGCGGCGCACACGGAAGGGCTCGTCGCGCTGTCGGGCTGCCGCGACGGCGAGATCGCGCGGCGGCTCCTCGTCGGCGATCGCGACGGGGCGCGGGCCGCGGCGGAGGAGTACGCGCGGCGGTTCGGCGGTCGCGGCGATTCCGTGATGACCGCGGGCTTTGCGCTCGAGCTCGAGCACCATCTCCGCCCGGATGACGACTGGCTCGTCGCCGAGACCGCGTCACTCGCCGCGGAGATCGGCCTCCCGGTCGTCGTCACGAACGACGTTCATTACGCGCGGCGCGAGGGGCGCGAGCTCCACGACGTGCTGACGGCGATCCGGCACGGTCGCGCGCTCGACGAGCTTCGCGATCTCCGGCGGCCGGACGGGGAGTCGTACCTGAAGTCGGGCGGGGAGCTGGCGGCGATGCCGCCCGGCGATCCCTCGGCGTCGGCGGAGGGTTCGCGGACCGCGGCTGCGTGGGCGGAAGGGATCGCGAACGCGGGCGAGCTCGCGGCGTCGTGTTCGGTCGACCTGGGATTCGAGCAGTACCGCTTCCCGGGCTTCCCGGTGCCCGGTGGCGAGACGGCGTTCAGCTATCTCGTCGACCTGTGCCAGAAGGGCGCGCGACGCCGCTACCACCCGCTCACGCCGCCGGTCGTCAAGCAGCTTGCCCACGAGCTGGGCGTCATCGAGAAGACCGGGCTCGCGGAGTTCTTCCTCATCTGCTGGGATCTCATGCGCTTCGCCAAGGAGCACGGCATCCCGGCCCAGGGTCGCGGCAGCGCGGCGGACTCGATCGTCGCCTACGTCCTCGGCATCACCCGCGTCGACCCGATCCGCCACAACCTCCTGTTCGAGCGGTTCATCAACGAGGGCCGGACGGCGTACCCGGACGTGGACATCGACTTCAGCTCCGAGCGCCGCGAGGAGATCATCCAGTACGTGTACGCGCGGTACGGCGAGGAGCACACGGGGATGGTGTGCAACCTCGTGACGTACCGGGCGCGGTCGGCTGTTCGGGAGGTCGGGTACGCGCTGGGGTTCCCGCGGCCGCTCGTCGATCGCGTCGCGAAGGCGCTCGAGACATACGACTCGGTGATGGTCCGGCGCGACCTCGAGGCGGACGGCGGATTCGCGGATTTCTTCCGGCGTCCCGGCGAGGACGAGGGCACCGAAGCGCCGGCCGCCGCGACGGCCGGCGAGCGCGGCCTCACCGACGGGATGGGGCAGCTCAACCACCGACGCGGAGGAAGGATCGCGACCGGGGGTGCCGCGGAACGGGGAGATGGGCGGTTGCCGCGCGCCGAGGACGCGGCGCGGGCGGCCGGCAAGGGGACGTGGGACCTCGCGGCGGGATCGGCGCCGGCGATCCGGTCCGGACCGCGAGCCGACGACGAGGGCGGGCCCGGCGATACGCCGGCGAGCGTCGCGTGGCTCGCGGCCGGTCGCGGGACGGGCTACGAAGCAGCCACCGTCGACGGCCGGCGGCTCGACCCGGAGAGCGGCGTCGTCGAACCGCCGAACCGGAGCGTCGACCGGCTCGGGCGGCCGAATCACTGGCCGAGCCCGGCACCCGCGACGATGGGCCGCGGCGGCGCGGGTCATTCGTCGGTGGCCCGGGTCGAGCCCGAGCCGCGGCCGGAACCGCGCGGCGGAAGCACGATCGGAATGTCGGACTGGGAGCGGTGGCTCGAGTTCTGCGCCCGGATCGACGGCTTCCCGCGCCACCTGTCGATCCATTCGGGCGGCATGCTCGTCACCGCCGCGCCGCTCATCGACATCGCGCCGCTCGAGCGGGCAACGATGCCCGGCCGCGTCGTCGCCCAGTACGACAAGCGCGACGTCGAGACGCTGAAGCTCATCAAGCTCGACCTGCTCGGGCTCGGGATGCTGGCGGCGATCGACGAGACGCTCCAGCTCATCGAGCACGACTGCGGCGTCTGCCTCGACCTCGACCGGCTGCCGGAGGAGATCCCGGAGGTCTTCGCGATGCTCCAGGCCGCGGACACGGTGGGTGTCTTCCAGGTCGAGAGCCGGGCGCAGATGCAGACGCTGCCGAAGTCGCGGCCGGCCAGCCTCGACGATCTCGTCGTCGAGGTCGCGATCATTCGGCCGGGCCCGATCCAGGGCAACGCGGTCCATCCGTATCTCCGTCGGAAGCAGGGCCTCGAGCCGGTGACGTACCTCCACCCCAGCCTCGAGCCGGTCCTCAACGACACCCTCGGCGTGATCCTCTATCAGGAGCAGGTCATGCGGATCGCGATCGAGGTCGGTGGGTTCACGGCCGCGGGCTCGGATGCGTTCCGGCGGGCGATGGGGACGTGGCGGTCGGATCGGGAGATGGAGAAGCTCCATCGGCAGTTCGTCGACGGGTGCCTCGAGAAGCCCGGCATGACGGACGAGATGGCGGAGGAGCTGTTCCGCCAGGTCGCGGCGTTCGCGTCGTTCGGGTTCGCGAAGTCGCACGCTGCGGCGTTCGCGCGAACCGCATACGAGTCGGCATTCCTCAAGCTGTTCTACCCGGCCCAGTTCCTCGTCGGGCTGATCAACGCGCAGCCGATGGGCTTCTACCCCGTCGAGGTCCTCGTCAACGACGCGAAGCGGCACGGGGTGACGGTGCTCCCCGTCGACGTCAACGCATCGAGCTACAGGACGACGACCGAATGGGTGGGGCGCCCGGGCTGGGCGCTCGCGGGGGCGCGGGGCGACGACGGCGCGGCCGACGGAGAAGTGGGCGAGCCGCTCCCCGGTGGCGCGGGGGTGGAGGGGCACGCGCGGCCGGTCCGTTCGTCGTCGTGCGTCATCCCGAGCGCCGCCGCACGGGAGAAGTGGACGCCCGAGAGCACCGTCGGTTGGGGCGTGCGGCTCGGGCTGTCGATGGTCAAGGGGATCGGCGAGCAGCACGAGGCCGCGCTGAATGCCGAGCTGGCACGCGGCGCCTACGCGAGCCTCGCGGACGTCGTCGAGCGGACGGGATTGCCGGAAGAGGTCATCGAGCGGCTGATCCGCGTCGGTGCGCTCGACTCGCTCGGGGCGCCGCGGCGTCAGCTCCTGTGGCAGCTCCGCGAGGTCGCGGGCGCGGCGCGTGGCCGCGTCGACG
>DASWSI010000065.1:0-1937 GCA_036402715.1 Candidatus Limnocylindrales bacterium | reverse complement strand
CTTCGGCAGCTTCGACATCTTCAGCACGTCGTCGCTCGTGACGATGCGCTTGCCGTCCGGCTGCAGCCCGGGCAGCGACTTTACCCGCGACCCGGTGGCGAGGATGACGTCCGTCGCCTGGAGGACGCGCTCGCCACCGCCACCGGGCGTGCCGTCGTCGCCGACCTGGCTCACCCGAACCTTCGTCGGGCCGTCGAGGCGGCCGCGACCCTGGATCCAGGCCACCTTGTTCTTGTCGACGAGCGTCTTGAGACCGGTCCACATCCGCTTCACGACCTGGTCGCGTCGCGCGGCCATCTGCGCGTAGTCCGCGGCGGGCTCGCCGGCCAGCTTCACCCCGTAGTCCGCGGCGTGGCGGGCGCGCTCGAGGAAGCCGGCCGATTCGAGGAGCGCCTTGGTGGGGATGCAGCCGCGATGGAGGCACGTCCCGCCGATCTTGTCCTCGTCGACGAGCGCGACCTTCAGCCCCAGCTGCGCCGCCCGGAACGCCGCCGTGTAGCCGCCGGTCCCGGCACCGAGGACGACGACGTCGAAGTCGTTGGAGGAACCGACGGCCATCGTTCGGGGCGCCTCAGGAAGCCGCGGGGCCGGTTGCGGCGAACGCGCCGCGGGGCCGGCTGGGCGGGTGGGTCATCACCGGCATCGTACGCGGGCCGTCGCGAACCGTGCAACCGAGGGGTCGGCCGGGACCGCGGGCGTCAGCCGACCCGCTGCCCGGTGTGCAGCAGCGCGATCATCCGACGGAGCTGCGCCTCGCGGCCGGCGGGAGTCCGCGCCTTGAGCAGCCGAAGGATCACGGCGTAGCGGTCCGTCCGGGGCAGCTGCTCGAAGAACGCCCGCGCCTCCCCGTCCGCGGCGAGCGCGGCGGCGAGGTCCTCCGGCACGGTGGCCGTCCGCTGCGACGCGTACGCGGCCGCCCACCGGCCGTCGGCACGGGCTGCCTCGACCTCCGCAAGGCCGGACGGCCGCATCCGGCCGGCGGCGATCAGCGCCTCGACCCGCTCGACGTTCACTCGTGACCAGGAGCTGCCGCGTCGCCGCGGCGAGTACTTCTGGAGGAAGTGCGTCGCGTCGAGCCCCTTTCGGTGGCTGTCGATCCAGCCGAAGCACAGCGCCGCCTCACCGGCCTCCGCGGCGGTCACGGAGCGCTCGCCGGAACCCTTCTTGGCGATCCTCACCCAGATGCCGTCGCGGATCGCGTGGTTGTCGGCGAGCCACGCCTCCCACTCCGCGACGTCGCCGCAGCTGATTGTCTCCATCAGGCGGGTGCCGGCGACAACGGCGGCTCCGTCACGACGGCGGGCACCCCGCCACGAACGTGCCCGGGATCGGGATCGACGACGAGTGTGCCCACGACGATGCAGTGGTCGCTGCCGCGCGGCGTGCAATCCTCCCCGATCGCGACCGGTCGCAGACCACCGCCGGACAGGAGGTAGTCGATCCGCATCACCCCGAACGGCAGGAACTTCATCCGATCGGGTCGCCAGGTGCTGCCCGTCCCCTCGCCTACCTCGAGGTGCGCATCGAGCAGGCCACGAGCCAGATCGGCGTGAGCCGGCTCGCGGTCCGTGAGGTTGAAGTCGCCGACGACGATGATCGGGGTCCCGGCCGCGACCGTCGCGTCGATCCTCGCGCGGATCCGGGCGACGTCGGCGTCGCGGCGGGCAGCTTCAAATCCGATCGGGATCCGGAACGATGTCGCGGTCGCGATGGCGGCGGGGAACGGATGCGCGTCGACGACACGAACGACGGTTCCGTCCGGCAGCGTCAGCCGCGCCTCGACGAGCGCCGGCGCCGTTCCGGCGTTCGCGCCCGTGAGCGGATATCGGCTCAGGAGGCCCACGCCGCCGGCACCCGGCTGCGGGTACATCGCCCGAAACGCGAAGCGACTCGTGATTGCGGGATCTGCCTCCAGCGCCGCGGCGTGGGCCGGCGTC
>DASWSI010000064.1:0-5372 GCA_036402715.1 Candidatus Limnocylindrales bacterium | reverse complement strand
AACAGCGTCACCCCCGCGCCGAGCGACCCGTATGTCGCGAAGACGAACTCGGACGTCGTCGTCAGCCAGTCGTCGGACTACGGCGTCACGTGGTCGACCCCGACGTCCCTCGCTCTCGGCGGCGACCAGTTCCAGCCCTGGGGCACGTACGACACGACGGGCAAGCTGCGGGTGGGCTTCTTCGACCGCAGCTATGACGCTGCCAATCACCGATACGGCTACACCCTGGCCACCGAGACCGCATCCGGCTCACTGGCCTTCGGCTACGACCAGCTCACCACGGCACTGTCCGACCCGACGACCGGTGACCGCTGGTTCGCGGCGACGGTGAACTCGGCATTCCCGTTCGCGACGACCTTCCTCGGCGACTACTCCGGCATCGCCCGGACGCCGACAGGTGGCATCGTGGCGCTCTGGACAGACCTCCGCGAGAACGCGACCTTCGCCGGTCGAACCGGCAAGAGCGAGGACGCCTACTTCGCCGCTCACCCGTAGGCACCATCGGTTCGTAGCTCACGAGGGCGGAGCCAACGGCTCCGCCCTCTTCCTTTGCCCGCGTTCGTCGCGGGGGTGTTGCCGCCGGGCACCGGCGTCGCGCTGGCGCGTGCTCCGAGGCCGGAAGTACCACGGTCGCACCCTGCCACCCGTCCATCGACACGCCGGTGCGCGCCGACATACTTCGGCCTGACGAGCCCCCAGCCGTCACGAGTCGTGGCGCTCCCCCAGAGCCCCTGCTCGATCGTCCACAGGAGCGCAATGCGCGGCGCCTCCGGACAGTGGAGAGCTCACGTGACCCATCGGATCCGCGCCGCTGCCGCTGCCGCTCTCGTCGGGCTGGTCGTTGCCGCGACGCCGGCGTCCGCGTTGACTCCGTCGGGTCCCCGCACGGTCGCGGCGCGAAACGTCGTCCCGCCGCCGTCGCTCTACCTCTTCTACGCGAGCGGCTTCCGGTTCCAGGACCCGAACCCCTACGCATGCACCTCGACGAACGCGATGGACATGCTCAACTTCATCGCGCTCGCGGGACGCGGCGGCGGCGGCTTCGGGTGGCGCGTCGATGTCCGCGGCTCGACGCGCGACGCGATCCTCGCCTGGGAACGGACGCACGACACGCTTGCCGGCGGCAACGGGTCCGATCCGCACGGCTGGCGAAACGCGCTCAATGCGTACGGCTGGGGCGAAGACACGCTGCTCGCCGGTCGGCGCGTCTACGACGACTTCGCGTTCACGACGTACGACGCCGCGGTGAAGTCCGCCGTTCGGTCGATGGCGCTCTACCGCAAGCCCGTCGGGGTCCTGGCCTGGGCCGGGGCGCACGCGGAGATGCTCGTCGGCTACTACGGCCTCAGCGGCGACCCGTTCGAGAAGGACAGCTTCGGCCGCTACACCGACGCATTCACCGTCGGCGGCTTCTATCTCGCCGATCCGCTCCAGTCGCAGGGCTTCGTCAACGTTCGGGTGCCATACCTCACGTTCAAGACGACACCGAACCTGAAGCTTCGCTTTCGGGCCTACCTGCAGACGGACAGCCCGTACGACGACCCGTACACGCCGGGCACGAAGCCGGCACGCGACGAGTGGTACGGGAAGTTCGTCACGATCGCGCCGGTTCGGTAACCCCGGCGCTCAGTTCTTCTACGGCCGCGAACAGCGAGACGACCCGCCGGGGCCGGCGGATCGTCTCGAAGCTGACGTCGAGAGCGGGCTAGAAGCTGGGCCGCGCGTTGCCGCCGCCCTTCCCGAAGTTGCACTGGTTCTTCTCGTTCGCGAACAGGTTGTTCGCGGACGCCTTGACGCCGTCGGCGTCGAAGTAGAGGACTCCGCACGCGACGAAGCTCGCCGGTGTGTAGTCATTCCGGCTGACGGTGTTGCCCTTGACCGTACCGGTCGCGCCGAACCCGATCTGGATGCCGTTCTGCGCGATGTAGTCGACAGGTCCGGCGCCCGTGACGAGGTTGTCGAGGATCGTGGCCGCGACGGAGCCGTTGGCGATGATCCCGGTCTTCTGGTAGTCCGTCACGGTGTTGCCCGAAATCGTGACCGCGAGGTCTGTCCCACCCGCGGCAAATGGCGCATTTCGGACCTCGATTCCGGTGCCTTCCTGGCAGCCGCTGTTCGTGCCCTGCTTGATCCCGATTGCCGAATTGCCCGTGATCGATCCCGAGGCGCCGTCGAGAAGGATCCCGCGAAGCCGACCGGCACCGTCGTCACAGACGTCCTGCAGGCCGCGCGTCGTCACGGTGACGTTCGTGACGCTGGCCGCGGTGCCGGCATTCGCCACCACCGCGCCGAGGTAGTGGCCGCCGGCGGGATCGATCGCGGTGATCGTGTGTCCGTTTCCGTTCAGCGTCATCCCCTGCGGGACGAGGATCGTGTGATCCGTCGTGCAGTCCGCCGTCAACGCCATCGTCGTGCCGGTCGTCGTGAAGATGCACGCCGACGTTGGGCCGGACGCGATCGTCAGGTTGTCGATCAGGAAGCCATGACCCTGCGTGGCGGGTGCGGCCGGCCCGGCAACCCGGTACAGGACGCGGTTCACGACCGGAACCTGGTTCCCGGAAAAACCCTGTTCGGCGTCGTAGCGGTAGTAGTTCTCCCAGGTCGTGCCCGTGTGCCGGAGCGCGCCATCGACGTAGACCTTGACGACGTCGTTACTGGGGCCATCGAGAAAGTCGACGGCGACCCTGATGGTGTGCGCGGCCGACCGCGAGAGCCCTGACGCGATGTTCGTCTCGACGAAGTTCGCCGGGTTCGCCGTGCCCTGGACGTCGTAGAAGTTGACGTCGAGGCCCGTCGGGGTGTCGGCCATCTGGACCCACGTCATGCGCGCTCCGTCGCCACGGTCCGCGCTGGCCACGACGCTGAGGCCGGGCTGCTCGGCGCCGGGAACGGTGGAGGCCACGTCCCACTGCGTCTCGAAGTGCCGCTGGATGGTCCCGGTCGAGAAGCCGCCTGTCGAAGAGGTCGGCTCGCCGGCCGGGTCAGTGACTCGTTTCGAGAACGTCTGGTCACCGAACGAGCCGCTCGTCACGGCATTCGAGATCCGGAGTGATTGCGCACCGAAGGACCCGTAGCCGAACGTGTTCGGAACGACCTCCTGGTCGAAGGCGCCGGTGCTCAGCCAGTCGTCCTGGCCGTTGACGCTTCCGGTCGCGTAGGCCGGCGACTCGAAGTCGATCGCGCCGGTCGAGGCCGCGAGGGCCGCGGGCACGCCGACCGCACCAAGTGCCGTGATCATCGTCGCGGCCACCGCAGCGGCACGCCAAAGCTGGCTCTTCCCCATCGGATCTGCCTCCCGGGCCCCCCGGCCACCCCACATCCTGGCGGCAACGGATGTTGCCCCTCCGGAAACGCTGAGGACCACGGTACTCGGTGCGACGCGCGAGCACGGCACCGTTTCAGTCTTCCCGCACCGCGTCCGCGCTGCGCGGCGAAGCCGCTACGACGCCGCGCCAATCCTCAGGTCGCGGTCGGTGACGTCGGCCGCCAGCAGCGTGAGCAAGGCCGCACCCTCGTCGGCGACGGCGCGCTCGTCCTCGGGCGCCAGGGGCGTGACGGGGGTCACGACGAGCGTCGCGCGCGGCCCCTCGCGGGCCACCTTCCATCCGCCGGCGAGGAATCCGTCGACGAGGAACGAGCCGCCGGCCGCGTTGATCTCCGGCTCCCCCGACGACCGCGCCCACACGTTTCCGTCGGCGGCGACGCGGCCGCGATCCTTGTGGGACAGCAGCACGTTGTCGTACTGCGGCAGGAACCGGGGCGGCGCGGGGGTGTCGGGGTCCGGGAGCGGCCCGTCGGGAACGTCGAACAGCTCGCGGCCCTCCTCGTCGCGGAACGTCCGGAGCCGCGGGCGGAGCCGATCCACGGCCTCGCGGAGCCTGGTCAGCCACGACCAGGTCTGGATGTCGAGCACGGTCGCGGGCCCGAACGCGGCCAGGTAGCGAAGGATGAGCACGTCCGGCGACGCGTCGGTCGCGACGGGGCGGCCGAGCCAGCTGTCCGCGGTCGCGAGCACGGGTCCCCCACTCCGGCCCCAGAGCCCGCGCGGCGGAATCTGGACGAGCGGCGCGAGATACCGGACGGCATAGGCGAGCGATTGCGGGTCGCGGTCCGGCCAGCGTTCGTGCAGCTCCTTCGCGAGGTCGGCCGCGGTTCGCGGCCGCTCATCGAGGAGCGCCGTTCCCGCGGCCACGACTTCCGCGACGTCGAGCCCCACGAGCCTGCGGCCGAACGGACTCCCCGTCATGAAGCCGCGCTCCGCGACGGCCTGGAGAACCGGCCGCATCGCGAGCCAGTCCCCCGCGGTCATGAGGTGGATCGTCGTCCGCATCATCGCGACGGCGCGGACGACGCGGCGTTCGGTGATGAGGCTACTGAGCTCCTCGGGCCGAAACGCCTCGAGCCGCGACCACAGTCCGACGTAGGGGTCGATGGGCACCTGCGCCTGCATCCCGACGAGCCGCTCGATCATCGACTCGGCCGGCATCGCGACGCGCCGAAGGAGCTGCTGGCGCTCGAGGAGCGACCGGTTGAGCTGCCGCCGCGTGAGGACCGGCCCCGATGCCGGAGGCTGCCGCGTCCTCCGCCGCGCGGCCGCGCCGCCCGTCACGCGGGTCGCTTGCCCACGAACTGAACGCGGCCCCACGGGTCCTCGACGTCCGCTCCCTGGAAGTCGAGATCGCGTGCCTGGAATCCAGCCTGGGTCATGAGGTCGAGCCACCGCGCCCGAGGGAACAGGCCCTCGACGTGATGGTCGTATCGGCTCTCGACAGTCCCGTCGGCGTGACGGAGCAGGATCGCGAAGTCGGTGACGTATTCAGTGTCGGCGGGATTCGGGTCGGTGCGCCACTCGAGGTAGCGAAGGGCTCGGCCGTCGTCGCCGTCGTGGCCGCCGTCGTCCGTGCCCTCCTGGAAGGCTTCGGTGACGAAATCCGGAGCGAACACGGCTGCGCCGCCGGGCCGAAGGTGGATGAATGCCGTCTCGAACGCCAACCGCAGGTCAGATTCGGTGGTCAGGTAGCTGATCGCGTCGTGGATGAACACCGCATCGAACGCCCGACCGAGCCGGAGCGTCCGCATGTCGCCGACGATGTGCTCGATTCCGGGATTGATCGTCTTGCTCAGGTCGAGCATCTCCGGCGAGAGGTCGCTGAGGGTCATCAGGACGTGGCGCTTCAGGTGGCTCGCGGTGTTGCCGCCACCCGAACCGAGCTCGAGCAGGGTTTCGAGCGGGCCGTCGACGTGCCGCTGGAGGAGGTCCAGCGTGAACGCGGCCTCTTCCGCGTAGTCCGACGGCGCGGTGAGCAGGTGGAACCACGGCGCGAGGTCCGAATAGAGGGCCGGGAGGGGCATGGGGGGAGTATCACGCACCG
>DASWSI010000063.1:0-5203 GCA_036402715.1 Candidatus Limnocylindrales bacterium | reverse complement strand
GTGAGCGCGAGAAGCTGACCCGGATCGAAGAGCAGCTCTCCCAGCGCGTCATCGGCCAGGAGCACGCCCTGAAGGCCGTGGCCGACGCCGTGCGCCGCAGCCGCGCGGGCCTCAGCGACCCCAACCGACCCATCGGCAGCTTTCTCTTCCTGGGCCCCACCGGCGTCGGCAAGACCGAGCTCGCCCGCGCCCTCGCCGAGTTCCTCTTCGACGACGAGCAGGCGATGGTCCGGATCGACATGAGCGAGTACATGGAGAAGTTCTCCGTCTCGCGGCTCGTCGGCGCGCCTCCGGGCTACGTCGGGTACGAGGAGGGCGGCCAGCTGACCGAGGCCGTCCGGCGGCGTCCCTACCAGGTGATCCTGCTCGACGAGATCGAGAAGGCCCACCCGGACGTCTTCAACGTCCTGCTCCAGGTCCTCGACGACGGCCGCCTGACGGATTCGCAGGGCCGGACGGTGGACTTCAAGAACACCGTCGTGATCATGACGAGCAACGCCGGCAGCCAGTACATCGGCGGGTTCACGGGTCGCGATGCCGGCAGCGGTGCGTACGACGAGATGCGGCGCCAGATCATGGACGCCCTGCGGCTCCAGTTCCGGCCGGAGTTCCTCAACCGGATCGACGAGGTGATCGTCTTCCACGCGCTCTCGGACGCCGATCTGGCCGCGATCGTCGGCCTGCTCGTGGCCGATCTCCAGCGGCGGCTGGCGACGCAGGACATCGCGATCGAGCTCACGCCGGCGGCGCGGCAGCTGATCATCCGCGAGGGAACGGACTCTGCGTACGGCGCGCGGCCGCTCAAGCGGACGATTCAGCGGCTCGTCGAAAACCCGCTCGCACGAGCGCTGCTGAAGGGCGAGTTCCGGCCCGGAGACCACGTGACGGCTGATGCCGATCCCGTCGGCGGGACGCTCGTGTTCTCGGCGGATGGGCGGACGGTCGTCACGGATGCGGCCGAACGTCGTGACGCGCGCGGCACCGGCCCCGGTGACCCGGCGGCGCAGCCGGCTTCCACGCGGCGCCGTGGCGGGGCCACCGTTCTCGACCTTCCGGCGGACCGCCCGAACGGCGACGGGGAAGAGCGGATCCACTGAGTCGCGGCGGCTTGCAGCCCTCGGACGTGACCGCGCCGCGGCTCGCGTTCGACGACGTCGTCGCCCGACTCGCGACGCTGCCGGACCGCCTCCCTCCACCCCCGGCAATCCTCATGCCGGTCCGGATGGACGCGGCGTCCGCGCCTCGCCGCGCCCTCGTGCCCGGAGCGACGGCTCGGGCGGCCGCGGTGCTCGTTCTCGTGATTCCGCTCGAGGGCGGCGAGGCCGGCGTCGTCCTCACCGAGCGGGTGGATCGCGGCGGGCACCACAGCGGCGAGGTGAGCTTTCCGGGCGGCAGCGCGGAGCCCGAGGATCCCGATCCAGCGGCCACGGCGCTGCGTGAGGCGACCGAAGAGGTGGGCCTCGACCCCATCGCTGCCGGGGTCCGCGTCGTGGGGCCGCTCGAGCGGTTCTGGATTCCCGTGAGCGACTTCCAGGTGACCCCGGTCCTTGCCGTCGCGACGCGACGGCCGGTGCTCGTCGCCGCGCCGGACGAGGTGGCACGGATCGTCTTCGCGCCAGTGGCGGCGTTCCTTCCCGGCGCACCGATCGAGATCGTCGAGCGGACCGTACGCGACTGGCCCCTCCGATTCGGCGCGTACCGGGTCGACGGCCTGCTCGTCTGGGGAGCGACGGCGCGAATCCTCGGGCAGCTCGGCGCGCTGCTCGGCCGCTGATCGCCGCGGGCTAGAGCGGCTCGCCCGTCGTGCGGTCCGCCGTGGCGGGGTCGACGGCGCGTCCCACGAGCGAGCCCTCGCCGCGCTCCGCGGCACCCTCCTCACCGGGACCGATCGCCCGCGCCTGACCCGCGAGGATCCCGGCGACCGCGTCATCGTCGCGGCCGTTGAACTCGACGACGAACGCCCGCATCTCGGAATGCTCGGTCCACGCGGCGTGGGCGACGTCCGGCGGCCAGACGACCGCCTCACCCGCCGCGACGCGGACCCGCTCGTCCCCGACCGCGACCCAGCCGCCACCTTCGATGACGACCAGGTACGACGTGTTCGGGTTGGAGTGGGACTCGATCCGCGCGGCGCGCCCGAATGCGAGCTCCGCGATCACGCCCCGGGCGTCGCTGTGGAGGACCCGCCCAGTGATCCCGACCGTCCCCGGCGGTCCCTCCGGTCGGCGATGACCGACTCCGAACCGGAGGACCTCGATCGGCATCGGACGCCTCCGGTCGCTGCGCTACCGACGGCGCCGGCTGCGGCGCGCCGACTTCGGCCGGATCGTCGCTTCGGGCCGGGCGAACTTCGATCGCGTGAAGTAGCGCTGCCGGGCGAGGCGATGCTCGTACGCGGCAAGGAGCGGCGGGAAGCGCCGGAAGCGGATCCAGACGAGCGTCCCGAGACCGATGACCACCGTCGTCAGGACGAGGAAGAAGTCGAACACGAACAGCGACTCGATGATGAGGAGGCTGAACGTGATGAGGCCCGTCCAGAGGAGCCACTCGTACAGGTCGAGGTACGGCGGGTGGCGATGGAGCGCGCGCGTCCGGACGTTGTAGAGGATGACGAGCGCAATCAGGAGGATCAGCGAGGCCAGCCACGTCGGCTGGAACAGGTCCGGGAAGTTGCCGCTCGAGAACGGCTGGAAAAGGTACTCCCAGGGGCGAAGCTTCACGGTGCTCCTCGGATGGGCTGGTCCGCAATCTGGCTACGACGATCCGGCGCTCCGCGTGGCGGGCGTGCGCGCACGATCGGTCCGGGGGGAGTATGCCACGCCGCACGGTATACTCGGCCGAACCGTCCGCGCGCCCTTCGCACCGGTCCTGCCCCGCAGACAGCCCCCTGACCGGTGTGCGCGAGAGACGCCCGCTGCGATGGAGGAATGCCCGGGGTGCGAGCCCTGCTGTCGGTGGCGAACCGGGATGGAATCTCGGAGCTTGCGCGCGAGCTCCAGGCCCTCGGCGTCGAGATGTTCGCGACGGACGGAACACGCGAGTACCTCGCGGCTGACGGCGTCGAGGTCGCGCCCGTCTCGGACCTGACCCACGTCCCGGCGCTCGTGGGTGGCCAGGTCAAGACGTTCCACCCCGCGGTCTACGCCGGAATCCTCGCCCGCCGCGACATCCCGGAGCAGCTCGACGAGCTCGTCAAGAACGGGATCGGCCTGATCGACCTCGTCGTCGTCAACGTGAAGCCGTTCGCGCCGGAGGTCGGGCGGCGGCTGATCGGGATCGACGAGGCGATCGAGATGATCGACGTCGGCGGTGCCGCCCTCCTTGGCGCGGCGGCCCGCAACGCCGCCGGCGTGTCGGCGGTGGCGAGCCCGGAGCATTACCGGCGCGTCGTCGCCGAGATCAAGGAGCTCGGGCACGTCTCGCCGGAGTCGCGCGCGATGCTCGCGGCGGACGCGTTCGGCGCCGTGGCGGCCTATCACGCCGAGATCGCGGCGTACCTCAACCAGATCTCCGGGAACATGTTCCCGCGGCGGCTCGCGCTCGTCCTCGAGAAGGTCGACGACCTCCGTTACGGTGAGAATCCGCACCAGCGGGCCGCTGTCTACCGCGAGACGACGCACCGATCCGGGACCGTCGCCGATTCGACCCAGATCCAGGGCGCCCGGCCGTCGTTCAACAACCTGCTCGATCTCGATGCCGCGTATCGGATCGTCCGCGACTACACCGCGCCCACGGTCGCGATCGCGAAGCACACCGATCCCGTGGGCCTCGCCTCGAACGACGAGCTCGTCGAGGCGTACCGGAAGGCGCTCGAGACGGATCCCGTGTCGAGCTTCGGCGGAATCGTCGCGGTCAATCGCGAGCTCGATGGCGCCACCGCGCGCGAGATTGCCGCCAACTCGTACGAGGCCGTCATCGCGCCGGCGTACAGCCACGCGGCGCTCGGCCTCCTCCGCGGCAAGGCCGGGCTCGAGCTGCTCATGGTTCCGCCGGATCCGACGGAGGGGATGCGCGATTACGGCATCGCGAACCTCGACTTCAAGCGGATCGGCGGCGGGCTGCTCGTCGAGAGCATCGACGAGCTGGGCCTCGACCGCGGGAAGCTCCAGGTCGTGACGAAGCGACGGCCGACCCTCGAGGAGCTGACGGACCTGCTCTTCGCCTGGCGCGCGGTCCGCCACGTCCGGTCGAACGCGATCGTTCTCGCGCGGAATGCGGCCACGGTCGGGATCGGTGCGGCGCAGGCGAGCCGGCAGGTATCGGTCGAGATCGCGCTCCGCCGAGCCGGTGACAAGGCGAAGCTGGCCGTCATGGCGAGCGACGCGTATTTCCCGTTCCCGGACGGGATCCAGATGGCGGCCGGTGCAGGTGTGACCGCGATCATCCAGCCGGGCGGCTCGATCCGCGACGAGATGGCGATCGAGGTGGCGAACCGGCATCACCTGGCGATGGTCTTCACCGGGACGCGACACTTCCGGCACTGACGCAGACGCGCGACGGCCGGACGCGCCCAGACCGAGCGGAGAAGGATGGAAGAGCTCCTCGCACTCGACATGGTCCGCGTCACGGAAGCTGCCGCGCTCGCGTCCGCGCGCTTCATGGGCCGCGGCAACAAGGACGAGGCAGACCGCGCCGCGACGGAGGCGATGCGGCGAACGATGGACGACCTCGAGATGGCCGGGACGATCGTCATCGGCGAGGGCGAGCGCGACCAGGCCCCGATGCTCTACATCGGCGAGCAGGTCGGGAAGCGCGACGACCATGACCGGCGCCATTACCAGGAGGTCGACATCGCCGTCGACCCGCTCGAGGGGACGAACCTCGTCGCCTACGGCCAGGCCGGCGCGATCACGGTCCTTGCCGCATCCGAGAAGGGCGGGCTCGTCAACGCGCCGGACACGTACCTCGAGAAGCTCTGCGTGGGGCCTGTCGCGGCGGGGCAGGTCGACATCCGCGTCACGCCCCAGGAGAACGTCGAGCGAATCGCCGCGGCGCTCCGCCGCCGCCCGAACGACATCACCGTCGTCGTCCTCGATCGGCCGCGGCACCACAAGCTCATGGCGGACCTCCGCGAGGTCGGAGCGCGGATCAAGCTGATCTCTGACGGCGACCTGTCCGGCGCGATCAGCTGCGCGGTTTCCGGAACCGGCGTCCACGCCGTGATGGGGATCGGTGGCGCGCCGGAAGGCGTCATCACGGCTGC
>DASWSI010000062.1:0-10668 GCA_036402715.1 Candidatus Limnocylindrales bacterium | reverse complement strand
GGGTCGCTGAGCTCCTCCCACGTCACGAGGTCGTGCGACCGCTCGAGCTGGAGGTGCTTGCCCGCGCCGTCCGTCGTCGCGTAGGCGTAGTACGTGTCCCCCACGCGAAGCACGAACGGGTCCGGGAAGTCGCGCTTGATGACGGGGTTCGAGAACGTCCCGGCCGGGGGCGAGCCGACGCCGAAGCCGGAAGCATCCGGTGCGCGTGACGCGACCGAGCCGGCCGACGCCGTTGGTGAGGTCCCGTTGCCCGTCGCGCAACCCGTCGCCACTGCGATTGTCGCCACGAGCGCGGCGACCCGCCCGGTGGTCCCTGGCCGCGCGAGGATCAACCCTTGACGCCTGCCGATGCCACGCTCTGGATGATGAAGCGCTGGGCGACGACGTAGAAGATGAGGACAGGAACGGCCGCGATCACCGTGCCGGCCATCAGCAGGCCGTACTCCGCGCTGTACTGGCCCTGGAAGTTGACGAGACCGGCCTGGAGGGTGCACGTGTTGGCATCAAACGTGCAGTTGACGAGCGGCCAGAGGTAGTCGTTCCAGATCGCGAGGAAGGTGATGACACCGAGCGTCGCGATCGCGGGCGCGGCGAGCGGCAGGACGACGGACCGGAAGGTTTTGAAGCGGCTGGCGCCGTCAACGTAGGCCGCCTCTTCGATCTCCACCGGGATGCCCTGGAAGAACTGCCGCATGAAGAAGACGCCGAACACGCCGGCGAGGTGCGGAAGCATGTAGGCCGGGATGCTCGCCAGGCCGAGTTGCGGAACCACGTTTCCGAGCTGCAGGATGATCAGGAACTGCGGGACCAGGAACATGACGCTCGGGAGCAGCAGCGTCGCGATGAGGAGGCTGAACACGATCGACTTTCCGGGGAAGTCCATTCGGGCGAAGGCATAACCGGACATCGACGTGAGGACCACCACGAGGGCGGTCCCGATCGACGCCGCGAGGACGCTGGTCATGAACCAGCTCAGCACCGGGAAGCTCGACCCGAGAATTGCGGTGAAGTTGGCAAGGCTCGGGTTGGCGGGGATCCAGCCCTGGTCTCGGTAGACCTCCGCCCCTTCCTTGAGTGACGTCGAAACCATCCAGATCAGGGGCACGACAAAGAACAGCGCGAGCGCGATCAGAACGACGTAGAGCAGGACTTGGCCGGGCTTGATCGGCGACCGGCGTGGGACTGTGCGCGTTGCCGGAGCTGTCTCCGCACGTGCGTCGAGGGTGGTCTGTGCCATGGCCTATCCCTCGTCCGACCGGAAGAACCGGAAGTTGATGATGCTGACGACAATCATCATCGACGCCACGATCAGACCCATCGCGGCCGCTTGCCCGAGCTGGAATTGGCCGCCGTTCGTGAACCCCGTCTCATAGACGTACAGCAGAGCCGTCCGCGTCTCGTTACCGGGTCCACCGCCGGTCATGATCTGCGACTGCCCGACCATGTTGAACGACGCGATGATCTGCAGGGTGATGACGAGCAGGAGCACGGGCCGCAGGCTCGGTACCGTGACGAACCGGAATTGCTGCCACTTGTTGGCGCCATCGATCGAAGCCGCCTCATAGAGGTCCGGCGAGATCGACTGCAGCCCCGCAAGCAGGATGATCGTGTTGAATCCAACGGTCCACCACATCGTCGCCAGGCTGATCGAGAACCATGCCCACGGGTTCGTCGTCAACCAGCTCGGGTTCTGAAGGCCGATCGAGTTGAGCAGGATCGTGAGGAGCCCGAACTGGCTGTTCAGCAGCCACCACCACAGGAGCCCGACGACCGCGATCCCGAGCGTCCACGGCGCGAAGAAGATCGCCCGGAAGACGTTCCGGCCGGGGTACTTCCCGTTGACGAGCACGGCCAGCGCGAGGCCCGCAATGACGAGGATCGGCGTGCTCATGAAGACGAAGAGCAGCGTGTTCCAGACGCCGTTCCAGAAGATCGGGAAGTGGTAGTCCGACGAGTCCGCGAGATTCTGGAAGTTCTGGAGCCCGACGAATGATGCAGTGCCACCAAACGTGTAGTCGGTGAGGCTGACGTAGATGTTGTAAAGGAACGGCAGCCCCACCATGAACAGAAAGATCAGGAAGTGGGGCAGGATGAAGAGGTACCCGGCGTACCACTTCTCCCCGATCCGCCGCATCGATCGCGCAGGAGCGGCACCCGCGATCGGCGGGGGCGCGGCCGAAACCGTCATCTCTTGCCTCGCAGAAACGAGGGCCGGCAGGACGCGACCCGTGTCTTGTCCTGCCGGCCGCTCCTCAGCCTGGGTGGGTGGCTATCAGAAGCCGTACTTCTTCTTGTTCGCCTGGATCTGCTTGGTCAGGTTCGTCGCCGCCTCGTCGAGCGCCGCCTTGGCGTCCTTCTTGCCGGTGACGGTCGCGACTGCGGCCTGACCTGCTCCCTGCGGGCCAAACAGCATGTCGCCGGCCGCAGGGAACGGTGGGAAGAATCGGGCGTCTGGCTGCTGCTCGGCGATCTTCGAGACCACCGGGAGTGCCTTGAACTCGGCGGAGTTGCGGACGGACTGCCGCGCCGGAAGCTGACCGGCCTTGGCCCAGTCGAGTGAGTGCTCGGAGATCCACGAGATGAAGTACTGCGCGCCCTTCTTCTCGTCGTCAGACATCTGCCGGGTGGTGATGCCCATGTGGTGCGAACCGGACCACACGCCCTTGCCGAATAGCTGGGGCACGGGACCGCCGCCGAGATCGCCCTTCAGGGCGTCGATATAGCCATTGGTCTCCCAGATGCCGGAGAAGACCATGCCGTTCTTGCCCTGCTTGAACGCGGCAATCTCGGAGTCGCTCTCGGTACCGGTTGGGGAGATTTTCTGGTCGACAAGGCTCTTGAAGAAGTTCGATGCCTGAACGCCCGGGTCACCATTGAACGTGGCCTGGCTGAAGTCGGCATTGGTCCACTGACCGCCGCCCTGGTAGAACGCCGTCGCCCACTCGATTCCAAGCAGGAAGTTCGCGCCACCACCGCCCTGGACGACCTGGAAGCCCGGAACGCCGGCCTTGTCCGTGATCGCCTTGGCGGCCGTGACAAACTCGTCCTTGTTCGTGGGCGGCTTCTCGGGATCGAGGCCGGCCTTCGTGAAGAGCGCCTTGTTCCAGTAGAAGCTCATCGTGTGGGTGTCGAGCGGGACACCGTACCGATGATCCTTGTACAGGCCGTTCTTCCAGACCTCTGGCGTGAAGTCCTTCTCGGACAGCCCGAGCGCCTGGATGAGATCGTCGATCGGCTGGAAGATGCCGTCCGCTGCGTTCTGCGGGATCGCGTCGAGGTGGACGATGGAGACCTGCGGCAGCTTGTTCGCTGCCTTTGCGGCGTGAAGCGAGCCGTACAGGTCCTTCTGGGTCGTGAACTTGACCTGGACGTTCGGTGTTTCCTTGTTGAAGTTGTCGACGATTCCCTTCAGGAACGGGCCGTCCCCACCAGTGAACGGGTTCCAGAACTCAAGGCTGACCTTCGAGGCCGGCGGCTGAATCGCGCCGCTTGTCCCGCCGCTCCCAGCGGGCGCGCCGCTTGCGCCGCCCGCGGGCGAGGATGTCGCCTTGTTGCCGCCGCCGCACGCCGCGACGATCGGCGAGAGAGCCGCGACCCCGAGGCCGGCTCCCATGAGCTTGAGAATGTCGCGCCGCGGAACCGGCCGCTTGACGACCTCAGCCGCGCCCTCGCGGCCCTCCTGATTTTCGTTGGACACGCAGATACCTCCTCCGCTAGATGGTGTGTCGCATTGATGCCCCGCGCAATATACGCGACGCAATCTTCGTTGCAGCACAGGTAACGGGCGCATTGCAGCGAGGTTGCAGCGCCGGTCGCCCGGGGGGCCGCCGGAGCCCGCCCGCGACAGCCTTCGCTCGCCACGAACGCGCGTGCCACCACGGCCGGCGGCCCTTCCACGCCGAGCCTGTACCATCGGCCACCCTTGAACACCACTCCGGTCTCCTCGACGGCGTCACCGCCCCTCGGGTCTCCCGAGCGGTCCGAGGCGATCGCCCGGATCCGGTCGCTGCTCGAGCGAGCGGACTACTCGGCCGCCGGGATCGCCGGCGCGGGCGTCGACGTGGGCCTCGGCGTTCGGGCGACGGACGTCCCGACCCTGCGGCGGGCACTCGCGGGTGGCGAGCCGGTCGCCTCGCTCGTACGGCTGTTCGTGCTCGGCGACGACGTCCCGGCCAACGACCTCGAGCGCCGCATCGGGCGGGGCGTCGCGGCGCTGGAAGCTGTCCGCTTCGTGGAGCGGCGCGGCGAGGCCATCGTGCCCCTGCTCCGATTGACACCGTGGCGGGGGTTTGTCGTCGCGCACGATGCGGATCCGGCCGGCGAGCTGTGGCCGACGCACGTCGCGGGCCCGACACCCGCCGGCGACACGCTCGCGGACCTCACGGTTCGACGGCCCGTGGCGACCGCGCTCGACATCGGCAGCGGGAGCGGTGTGCTGTCGCTCCTCGCGGCGCGGCACGCGATGACCGTCGTGGCGACGGACCTCAACCCGGCCGCCATCGCGTACACCGCCCTGAACGCGGAGCTCAACGGCCTGGCGAACATCGAGACGCGGGAGGGCGACCTCTTCGAGCCCGTCGGGCCGGGGCGGCACGATCTCATCGTCTCCAACCCGCCGTTCGTGATCGCCCCGGATACGGGGCACATCTTCCGTCACAGCTCGCTGCCCCGCGACCACATCTCACGGGCCGTCGTTCGCGGCGCGGCCGAACGCCTCACGGAAGGCGGCTTCGCCCACGTCCTCTGCAACTGGATCTCCGCGCCCGGGGCACCCTCTGCCGCTGTCGTCGACGAGTGGGTCGCGGGAACAGGGTGTGACGCGCTGATCCTGATCCACGGCGCCGAGGACCCACTCGCGTACGCCATCCGGTGGAACCTCCGTGCGCAGCAGCTCGCGCCGGCGGCGTACCCGGGGACTCTCGACCGGTGGCTCGCGTACTTCGCGGCCCAGGGAATCGAGTCGGTCACCTCCGGCGCGATCATCCTGCGGCGGCGCAATGGTTCGAACTGGAGGCACACGCTGGAGATCAAGGTCGAGAAGCGCGGCCCCGCCGGCGAGCAGATCGAAGCGGTCTTCCGGGCACAGGACTATCTCGCGACCGTGGGCAACGATCAGGAGATGCTCGACGCGCGGTTCGCGGTCGACGCGCCGCATCGGCTCGACCAGGCCCTCGTGTCCGCCGATGGCGGGTACGTCATCGAGTCCGCCACGCTCGTCCTTCAGCAGGGGGTCGGGATCCCGGTCGCGATCGACCCGGATCTGATCCCGGTGCTGCTCCGGTTCGACGGCAGCCAGACGGTTGGCGAGATCGTCGCCGAGGTCGCGGAGGGAACGGGCGTCCATCGCGGGCAGCTGACGGCGAGGACGCTCCGGCTCGTTCGGACGCTGCTGGAAGGCGGCTTCGCCGAGCCGCGGTCGGCTGACGACGGGCCGCGCGCGGCGGCCGACGCCGGCGAACCGGCGGGCGACCCGGGGGCGGACGACCGGGGGATCTCCGCATGACGCCGTCCGCGCCGCGCGCCGCCACCCCGGACTTCGCGTGGATGACGGGGTTCGAGTGCTCGACCTTCCCGCAGGTCGGGATGGACGAGCTGGCACTCACCCAGCACGACCGGTTCTGGGGCTCGGATCTCGTCCGCGCCGTCGAGGCCGGCTGCCGCACGATCCGCTACGGAATCCGCTGGCACGTCGTGAACCCGCAGCCGCATGTCTGGGACTGGTCGTCCGTCGACGGGCCGATGGATCTCATGCGCCATCTCGGCATCGAGCCCGTTGTGGACCTCTTCCATTTCGGTGTCCCGACGTGGCTGGGCACCGGCGTCATGACGACGATCTTCCCGGACTTCCAGGCCGAGCTGTGCGGCGCCTTCGCCCGCCGCTACCCGTGGGTGCGGTGGTACACGCCGACGAACGAGCCGTACATCATGGCCCAGTTCGGTGGCGAGACCGGCGCCTGGTTCCCCTACGAGACCGGGCCGTTCAACTTCGTCACCGCGGCTCGCAACGTCGCCCGCGGGCTGTGCGAGGGCTGGGCGGAGATCGCCCGCCACCGGCCGGACGCCCGGCTCCTCGTCTCGGACACCTGCGAATACCACCACGCGGTGGACGACGGCGCGAAGGCGCGCGCCGACTTCCTGAACGAGCGCCGCTTCCTCATGCACGAGCTGTATGGCGGCCGCGTCCGGCCCGACCATGCGATGTGGGACTGGCTCTGCGAGCACGGGATGGCCGAAGCGGACCTGTGGTGGTTCCAGGAGCATCCGGCGCCGCTCGACGTCGTCGGGCTCGACCACTATCCGCACTCGGAGCATCAGTACCGGACCGGCAGCCGAGGCGAGATCATCGACGAGACGGCCGAGCCGGACCGTCAGCTGGGGCCCGCGGAGCTGTCGCGGCAGTACTTCACCCGGCTCGGACGGCCGCTCGTGTTCGCCGAGACCGGCGCGCCGGGCGACGACGCGCGGAAGCAGTGGTGGCTCGACCGGATGGTGTCGGAGATTCGGCAGGTCCGGAGCGAGGGCGTCCCGGTCATCGGGATGACGTGGTGGGGCCTGATCGACCAGGTCGACTGGCGCCATGGGCTCCGGCACTTCGCCTACGACATCGACGCCACGGGGCTGTACCGGCTCGACTGGCGGGATGGCGCGGACCAGCCGAGCAAGGGCCCCGCCGAGATCACCCCGGACGCGAGCGGCTACCGCCTCGCCCGGGTCGCGACGCCGACGCTCGACGCCTGGCGCCGTTACGCGAGCGCGTCGCCGGAGACGACCGTGGGGCCGTTGGCGAGATCCTCGACGAACGACGGGATCCCGCTCTGGTGAGCGAGCTCGTCGGGAACCGGGATCGCGCTGAACTGGTTGAACAGCGCGGCGGTCGCGAGCTTCCGGTACTGCTCGCCGACGGGGTGGGCGTGGCGGGCGAGGTCGACGAGCCCGCACGGGTTCTGGCGGTCGTTGACCTCGCGGAGCGCCGTGTCCCAGTCGACGTGGTCGACGAAGCCGTACCAGGTGTAGCCGCGGATCGGCAGCCCTTCGAGCCGGAGCTGGAGCGCATCGTTCCACGTCCGGGCGAGCCAGCCGACGGCTCCCGGGCCCTCCCAGTTCGTCTCCGCGAGCATGAACGGGAGGTTGAAGTGGGCGTGGATCTCGCGCGCGACGGCCGCGTACCCGCGTCGCTCGGCGACCTTGCGCTGGCGACGATCGGCGTCGACGAGCCACTCGTTGCCCGGGTAGTAGTCGTGGCCGACGATGCAGCCCTCGCTCGAGCCGTGCTCCGCGAACCAGTCGAGCCGATCCTCGCCCATGCCACCGCCGGCGAGCCACCGAACGACAGAGTCGTGCGGCCGGCGCCCGTAGGCGAGGTCCCAGCCGACGTACTGGCGCTCGGCCAGGAACGTCGCGGCGTCGAGCGCGGCCGCGTTCGCCGGCAGGAAGCTCTCCGCCGCGTCGCTCTGCAGGAAGATCGCGTCCGGCCGACGCTCGCGGATCATCTCCATCGCGGACGCCGCGCACGTCGCGACGTTGTCGATCGCGCGGATCCAGCCCTGGAGGTCCGTCGTCCGCTCGTTCCACCAGCCGTGGTTCGCGGACAGGGTCGCGGTGACCTGCGGCTCGTTGACCGGCGTGTAGTAGCGAACCCACGGGTACCGCTCGGCGAACGCGGTCGCGTAGGCGAGGTACCGGGCAGGCAGCCGGGGGTCGCCGATCCCGGAGATGTCATCGGGAACACCGAAGTGCAGGAGGTCCGCGATCGGCTCGAGGCCGGCGTCGCGGAGGGTCTCGAGCGCGCGGTCCGTCCACGCCCAGTCGTACGTCCCGGTGCCGCGGTCGACGACGTGGAACGGGATGCCGTAGCGGAGGTAGCGGATGCCGTACGAGGCGACCATCGGCAGGTCCTCGCCGAAGCGCGTCCAGTGACCGGTCTTCAGCAGCTCGTCCTGGCGGTGCCCGCCGGCGACGATCGGCGCAGAGCACTCGATCCCGGACGCAACGACGAACCCATGGTCAAGCTCGAGCCCGACCGGCATGGTCTGCGACATCATTCCCTCGTGACGGTCTGCCGCACCCCCTCAGGCGCGGCTCTGCCGGCGATGGTGACGGAACGCGCCGGCCGTGGTCATCATCCGTTGGGACCATCTACCCCCACGACTGTCGTTTCGCGGACTGGAACCATTCGCCCATGACAGCCTCCACCGGCCGGTCGGCGCCGCGCGACGCGGCCATCGATCCCGACCACCTTCGCGCCGCGCTCGTCGCGGTCGAGCCCTCCGCGGCCGAACGCGCGACGGACGTCCGGATCGTCCGCGCGCCGGGCCGGGTGAACCTCATCGGCGAGCACACGGACTACAACCTGGGCCTCGTCCTGCCTGCCGCGATCGACCTCGAGATCCGCATGGCGGTGCTCCCCACGGACGACCGCCGTGTCGAGGTGACGCTCCTCGAAAGCGGCGAGACGCAGGGATTCGCGCTCGGCGCCCAGTCGTCCGGCAACGACTGGATCGACTACGTCGCGGGCGTCGCGTGGTCGCTCGCGAAGGAGGGCACGGCGATCCGCGGGTTTCGGGCGGTGCTCGGCAGCACGCTGCCCGTCTCTGCGGGGCTGTCGTCCTCGGCGGCACTCGAGCTGGCGTCGGCGTGGGCGCTCATGGATCCGCCGATCCTCAGCGGCCACCGGCTCGACGGGATGCGCTTGGCCCAGATTGCGCAGCGGGCGGAGAACGATTACGTCGGCGTCCGCTGCGGACTGATGGACCAGTTCGCGTCGTCTCTCGGGCGGCGTGGGGCCGCGATGCTGCTCGACTGCCGCTCGCTCGAGTACCGGCCGGTGCGGTTGCCGCTCGAGGATCACGTGCTCGTCGTCTGCGACTCCGCCTCGCCGCGGCGTCTCGAGACCTCCGAGTACAACGCGCGCCGCGCCCAATGCGAGCACGCCGTCGAGGTGATCGCCGAGAGCGATCCGGACGTGCACTCACTTCGCGACGTCGACCTCCATCGCCTGGCAGGGGTCGCCGGGCGCCTCGATGAGACGACGATCCACCGATGCGAGCACGTCATCCGGGAGAACGACCGGGTTCGGGCGGCGGTCGCGGCATTCGAGTCCGGGGACCTCGCGTCGATCACCAAGCTGTTCGCCGAAAGCCACGCCTCGCTCCGCGACCTGTTCGAGGTCAGCTCGCCGGAGCTCGACGCGCTCGTCGAGATCGCGAGCTCCGTGCCCGGCGTCGTCGGTGCGCGGATGACCGGGGCCGGGTTCGGTGGCTGCACCGTGAATCTCGTCGCCCGCGACGCCGTCGATCGCCTGACCCAGGCCGTCGCCCGCGAGTACCCGCCGCGGACCGGGCTGACCGCAAGGGTCCACGTCGTCGAGCCGGCCGATGGTGCAGGGGTGATGGCGTGACGGCCGCGGACGGGCGACCAGCCGACGGACGGCCAGCCGAGGTCGCGGCTCGCCTGGCCGCGCTCCGCGAGATCCTCGATCGCCGCGGCGGCGCGACGGCGTTTCTCGTCGCGCGGCGCAACTTCTCGTGGCTCACCGCCGGCGGCGTGAACCACATCGTTCTCGCGAGTGAAGCCGGCGAGGCGGGGATCCTCGTGAGCCGCGACGAGGCCGTCGTCATCGCCCCGAACATCGAGGCCCGCCGCGTCGCCGACGAGGAGCTTGCCGGAACGGGCTTCGCGGTCGATGCCGTGGACTGGTGGGGCGCCGGCGGAATCGCGGACGAGGCTCGCAGGCGAGGGGGCGCGAAGCTGCTCGACGATGCCGCGCTCGAGGAGGATCTCGAAGGCCTCCGAAGCCGGCTGTCCGCGTTCGACCAGGCACGCCTGGCCCATCTTGGACGCGAGGCGACCCGCGCCGTCGAGGCCTCCGTCGCGGAAGCGCAGCCCGGGATGACCGAAGCCGAGCTCGTGACGGACCTGCAGTGCCGGCTCGGCGACATGCGGGCGCCGGTGCTGCTTGCCGCGGCGGACGACCGGATCGTCAAGTACCGCCACCCGCTCCCGACACCGAACCCGATGCGGCGCCGGGTCATGCTCATCCTCGTCGGGGAGCGCTGGGGGCTCCACGTCGCCGTGACGCGGTTCCGGGAGTTCGAGCCGCCGAACGACGACCTGCGCGGCCGGATCGCCGCGGTTGGCGAGGTGCAGGCAGCGCTCCACGAGGCGTCGCGGCCGGGGGCAACGCTCGGTGAGGCGTTCGCCGCGGGCCAGGCGGCATACGCGCGGACCGGCTATCCCGACGAGTGGAAGCTCCACCACCAGGGCGGCACGATCGCCTACCGCGGCCGCGAGCGAGTCGCCAGGCCCGGCGACGCGACACCGATCGTCGACGGGATGGCCTTCGCCTGGAACCCCTCGATCACCGGCGCGAAGGTCGAGGAGACCTTCATCCTCGAGCCGGACGGCGGCCGCAGGATCGTCACCCGCGGCGAGTGACACTTTGGTCCGGGCACCGGCGCCCGCCGCGCCGCGGCAGCTCCTCTAGTCGGTGACGATGCAGACCTTGCCGGCCGTCCCCGCGTCCGCGATTCGGTAGGCGTCCGCGGCTCGGTCGAGCGGCAGGCGGTCCGTGACGATCGACTCCGGCCGGATGTCCCAGCGCACGAGGCGATCGAGGAGCTCCGCCATGTGCCCGAGCGACGTCACCCACGACCCATGAACGGTGATCTG
>DASWSI010000061.1:0-3758 GCA_036402715.1 Candidatus Limnocylindrales bacterium | reverse complement strand
CGGGCAGCGACCTGCGCGAGGGCGCCGTCGTCCTCGACCGCGGAGCTGTCGTCACGGCGCCGGCGGTCTCGCTGATCGCCGGCTCCGGCGCCGTCGGGATCGATGTCCATCGTCGCCCCCGCGTCGCGGTGCTCGCCACCGGAGACGAGGTCCGCGACGCGGGCGAGGCGCTCGGAGCGGCGGGCATTCCGGACGCGAACCGCCCCGGACTGCTGGCGCATGTCGCCGACGCCGGTGCGGAGGCCATCGATCTCGGGATCGCCACGGACGATCTCGACGACGTCCTGCGGCGGCTCCGCGGCGCTGTCGGGCGTGACGTCGACGCGATCGTCGTGTCCGGTGGTGTGTCGGTAGGCCCGTACGACGTGGTTCGGAACGCGTTCGAGGCGATCGGTCACATCGACCTCTGGCGGGTTGCCGTCCAGCCCGGCAAGCCGTTCGCGTTCGGGACGGCGGAGCGGCGTGGCGGCGGCGCGCCCGTCCTGCTCTTCGGGCTCCCCGGCAACCCCGTCTCGAGCATGGTCACCTTCGAGCTGTTCGTCCGCCCCGCGCTCCGACGTCTCGCCGGCCACGCGCATCCGTACCGACCCGTCGATCGCGCGGTTCTCGGCGATGCCGTATCCAAGAGCCCCGGCCGCCGAGCGTTCATTCGCGTCGCCGCCGACCGGCGCGATGACGGCTCGCCTCGTCGCGATGCGCAGGGCCGCGTCCTCGTCCGGCTCGCGGGCGGGCAGGGGAGTCACGTCCTGTCCGCGCTCGCCACAGCGGATTCGCTCGCGGTGATCCCCGAGGCGACCGATGATCTCGCCGCCGGTGCCGACGTCGAGCTCTGGTGGCTCGACCGCGGCTGACGGCAGCATCCTGACGACGGAGGAGACGTGAACAACAAGCCTGCCCCGCGCTTCGAGCGCCGCCGCCTGACCCATGTCGACCGCTCCGGCCGGCCGCGGATGGTGGACGTCTCCGACAAGCCCGCGACCGCGAGGCGCGCCGTCGCCGAGGCATTCGTCGCCCTCAATGCCGAGACGCTGAGCCTCGTCATCGACGGCCGAAACGCGAAGGGCGACGTCCTCGGGGTGGCCGAGCTGGCGGGGGTCATGGGCGGGAAGCGGACGAGCGACCTCATCCCGCTCTGCCACCCGCTGCCACTCACGGACCTCGTCGTCGCCGTGACGCCGGACCGCGCCGCGGGCGGGCTTCGCATCAGAGCCGAGGCCGCGACCACAGGACCGACAGGCGTCGAGATGGAGGCGCTGACAGCCGCTTCGGTGGCCGCCCTCACGGTCTACGATATGGTCAAGGGGGTCGAGCGGGGGGTCGAGATCCGGTCGATCCACCTCGTCTCGAAGACGGGCGGAAAGAGCGGCGACTGGCAGCGCGAGGCGCGCCCGGCGGCCGCGGACGAGGCCGAAGGGCCACCGCGCCGAGCGACTCCGCGGAGCGCGGGCCGGATCGTGGGACGGAGGAAGGGTTGACCCAGGCGCGGGCCGCCAGGACCGTCGCAGTGATCACCGCGAGCGACCGCAGCGCGGCCGGCGATCGCGAGGACCGCTCCGGCACGGAGGTCGCGTCGCGCCTCGAGGCGCTCGGGTTTGCCGTCGAGCGGTCCGTCGTCCCGGACGAGCGGTCGCGGATCGAGGCCTCGCTCGTCGCGGCAGCCGCGCGGCACCGGCTCATCGTGACGACCGGCGGAACAGGGCTGACGCCGCGCGACGTCACGCCGCAGGCGACGGCCGCCGTGATCGACTACGAGGTGCCGGGGATCGCCGAGGCGATGCGGGCCGAGGGCCGGCGGCACACGCCGATGGCTGCTCTCAGCCGAGGTGTTGCCGGCGTCCGGGGCCGGACGCTCATCGTGAACCTGCCGGGCAGCCCGAAGGGCGCGCTCGAGTCGCTCGAGGCCGTGATCCCGATCCTCGACCACGCACTCGAAACGCTGGCCGGCCCGTTCGACCACGGCGGCGGTCCCGCGGGCAGCGGTCCCGGCGGCGGAGGCACGCGGCCGGCGACGTCGGGCTCCGCGGCGTCGAAGCGCTGATGTTCCCGGTCTTCGCCCACGTCCCGGCGTACCCGCTCGTCTTCGTGCTGTTCTACGGCGCGCTCACCGTCTTCGGGCTCGTCATGGCGCGCCACCTCCGCGTCTTCGCCGCCGTTCGGCCGTCGAACCCGCTGCCGCGGATCCCGGCGCGGTTCGCCGGCTTCGTCGAGTACGCCGTGGTCCAGACGAAGATGTTCAAGGACCGCCGCGCCGGGCTGATGCACGCGGGGATCTTCTGGGGCTTCGTGCTGCTGACGATCGGGACGGCGAACGTCGTCACCGGCGGGCTGATCCAGACCATCCTGTCGGCGCCGTTCGGTGGCGCGATCTGGGCAGCAGTCGCGGCGATGCAGAACGTCGTCGCCGTGATCGTCCTCGGTTCGATCGGCTGGGCATTCGAGCGCCGGCTCATCTCGAAGCCGGCCCGCCTGACGCTGAATCGCGACGCGCTGCTGATCCTCGGGATGATCGGCGGCCTCGTCTTCGCCGAGTTCTTCGCCGGCGTCTTCGAGGTCGCGCGCTACGGCGACCAGCCCGGCGCGTTCATCGCCAACGTCCTCGCGATCCCGCTTCGCGGGCTCCCCGGCGGGGTGCTCGAAGCGGCGTTCGGCGTGCTCTGGTGGGCGCACATGGTTCTCGTCTCGGCGTTCCTCGTCTACCTGCCGTTCAGCAAGCACCTCCACGTCGCGACGGCGTTCCCGAACATCTGGCTTCGCAAGCTCGCGCCGCGCGGCGAGCTGCCGGCGATGGACCTCGAGGACGAGACCGCGACGTTCGGGCTCAAGACGCTGCAGGACCTCGGCTGGAAGGACCTGCTCGACGGCTTCACCTGCACCGAATGCGGCCGCTGCCAGGAGGCCTGCCCGGCGTGGAACACCGGCAAGCCGCTCAACCCGAAGACCTTCATCATGGGAATCCGGGACATGAGCGTCGAAGCCGAGCACGGCATCGACCTGATCCCGAACTCACCGATCGTCCGCGAGACGTACGGGCTCAACGGCGGCCTGTCGGCCGAGAAGCTCGCCAAGCCGATCGTCGACGACGCGATCCCGTACGAGGCGGTCTGGGACTGCGTGACCTGTGGGGCGTGCGTCGAGGCCTGCCCGGTCCTCATCGAGCACGTCGACAAGATCGTCGGGCTGCGGCGGAACCTCGTCCTCGAGGAGTCGCGCTTCCCACAGGAGCTGACCGCGGCGTTCCGCGGGATGGAGGGACAGGGCAACCCGTGGGGCCAGCCCTCGTCGACCCGGCTCGACTGGACGAAGGGCCTGCCGTTCGAGGTCCGCACCGTCGCGGACGTCGCCGCAGCCGGAGAGCTCGACCAGCTCGAGGTCCTGTACTGGGTCGGGTGCGCGGCCGCGTTCGACGAGCGCAATCGCCGCGTCGCGCGCGCCTTCGCGACGTGCCTGAACGCCGCCGGTGTGCGGTTCGCGATCCTCGGCCAGGAGGAGTCGTGCACCGGCGATCCGGCCCGAAGGATGGGCAACGACTACGTCTACCAGGTCCTCGCCGCCGGCAACGTCGAGACGCTCAATCGGTACGGCATGGGCGAGCGGACGATCGTGACGGCGTGTCCGCACTGCTTCAACACGATCGGCAACGAGTACGGGCAGCTTGGTGGGTCGTTCGACATCGTCCACCACTCGGTGTTCCTGCAGAAGCTGATCGCCGGCGGCCGGCTGCGCGTCGTCGACGGCGCCGCGGCACGGAGTGTCACCTT
>DASWSI010000060.1:0-3638 GCA_036402715.1 Candidatus Limnocylindrales bacterium | reverse complement strand
ACGATCCGGCTCTTCGTGTTCGACGCGAGATGGACCGCCTTCGCGCCCGTGTCCTGGTGCTGGCCCTTGCCCGCGACCGCGACGGAGATGATGTCCGCCGTCGCGCCCTCGCCGCGCAGGTCGATCGCCGGGTACTTCATCGTCAGCCGCGAGCCCGTGTTCGCGTCGATCCACTCGACCGTCGAGTTCTCGTGCGCGTGGGCGCGCTTCGTGACGAGGTTGTAGACGTCGTTCGACCAGTTCTGGATCGTCGTGTAGCGGACCTTCGAGCCCGGCAATGCGATGACCTCGACGACGGCGGCGTGGAGCGAATCGGTCGCGTAGATCGGGGCCGTGCAACCCTCGATGTAGTGGACCTTCGCGCCCTCGTCGACGACGATCAGCGTCCGCTCGAACTGGCCCGTGTTCTCGCCGTTGATCCGGAAGTAGGCCTGGAGCGGCAGCGGGACCTCGACGCCCTTCGGGACATAGACGAACGACCCGCCGGACCAGACCGCGCTGTTGAGCGCCGCAAACTTGTTGTCCTCCGGCGGGACGACGGTGCCGAAGTACTTGCGGAAGATCTCCGGATATTCGATCAGCGCCTGGTCCGTGCCCATGAAGACGACGCCGATCTTCGAGAGCTCTTCCTTGACCGAGTGGTAGACGACCTCGCTGTCGTACTGCGCGCCGACGCCGGCAAGGAACTTCCGCTCCGCCTCCGGAATGCCGAGCTTCTCGAACGTCGCCTTGATCTTCTCGGGAACGTCGTCCCACGACTTCTCTTCGCGGTCCGACGGCTTGCGGTAATAGACGATCTTGTTGAAGTCGATGTCGTCGAGGCGGCCGCCCCAGCTGGGCATCGCGCGCTTGACGAAGTGGTCGTAGGCCCGGAGCCGGAACTCGAGCATCCATGCCGGCTCGTTCTTGAAGCCGCTGATCTCACGGACGGTGTCGCGGGTGAGGCCGCGCTTCGTCTCCTTGAGGTAGACGATGTCGTCGTGGAAGGCGTACTCATCGCGGCGGTCGGCGACGGCTTCTCGAGTCGAGGTCATGACGCTCCTGGAACGGGCGCCGGCGGGCGCCGAGGGGTCGTTTTCTAATCCCGAGTCATATTATCGGAATTACCGGCTGAGCCGTCAACGGGACCCCTGGGGAACGCCGCGGCGCCGGGTTCGGTCACCCGGCGAGCGCGCTCACGAGGAGACTGGCGCCGAACACGGCAAATGCCGCCGCTGCCGCGTACCGGATGATCCGCTCGGGAAGGCGGGCGCCGAGGACCACTCCGACCGCGATCGCCAGCGCGTCCGCGACGACCATCCCGGCCGTCGACCCGAGCCAAGTCCCCAGGGCGTCCTCGCGAGTCGCGAGCGTGATCGTCGCGAGCATCGTCTTGTCGCCGAGCTCCGCGAGGAAGAACGCGGTCCCCACCGCGATCACGATCGACCCGGCGGCCCGCGACGCGCGCGCCTCATCCGCGTCACCGAGGACGTCGCCGCGGAGCGTCCACGCGGCAAAGCCGAAGAACGCGATTCCGGCCGCGATGGCGATCGCCCTGGTCGGGAGGAACGCGGCCGCGGTGTGGCCCAGGATCACGGACCCGAGATGCACGACGAGGGTCGCAATGCTGATCCCGATGAGAACGTGGATCGCGCGGTACCGCGTCGCGAAGGCAAGCGCCATGAGCTGGCTCTTGTCTCCGAGCTCGGCCACGAAGATCACCGCGAAGCTGAGGAGAAATGCGTCCACGACTGCGTCTCCGGAAGCGGGCGATTCGGCGCCGGAGCGGGACGCCGAAACGTACGTATTCGATAGGGCATGCGCCGTCACTGTCGCGTCGCGAGTCGGCCGGGGGAGGGTAACCTGTCCTGCCGCGTCCGCCTTCCGGCCGACACCGCGTCATCGTCGAAGCCCACCAAGGAGCACGCAATGCCCATCCGAACCGCGCCCATCGGTCGCCTCGCTGCCATCGTCGGCGCGGCCACGCTCGCGATCGCCGCGTGCAGCAGCTCGTCTGCCCCCGCGACATCGTCCACCGGCGCCGCGTCGACGCCCGCGGCAGCATCGTCCGCTCCGGCGGCGTCTTCGGACGTGAGCTCGCCGGCGACGTCCGGTGGCGCGCTGCCGAGTGGCGCACTGCCGAGCATCCCGTCGTTCCATGCCGACCCGGAGCTCGAGGCGCAGCTGCCGAGCAGCCTCTGCAACCAGACGACCACGAAGGCGAGCTTCGTCGGTGCGGATGCCTCGAACGACGCCGACTTCAACGCCGTCGTCACGCAGCTCGGGAAGTCCCCGAACGACCTCTCGATCGCGAGCGCCGGCGTTGCCGGGCCGCAGTGCGACGGCCTCAGCGTCCTCGCGATTCGCATCAAGGGCGCGGACTCGAACCAGTTCCAGCAGCTGTTCCTTGCCGCCGCCGCGAAGTCGAACGGCACGCCGCCCCCGCAGTCCAATGTCGGCGGCAAGAACGTCTGGTCGTACTCCGACACGAGCGGCGGGAGCATCAACTACATCTACTTCAAGGGCGACACGGCCTTCGGTGTGACCGCGAAGAACCAGGCCGACGCGGCGACGGGTCTGGCCGTCCTGCCGTAGGGAGATCGCACCGGGCCAGCGCGGCCCGTGGAAGAAGCAACCGAGGAGCAATCGATGCCCAACCGGACTGCCCCTGTCACCCGGCTCGGCGCAATGGTCGGTGCCGCCGTCCTTGCGATTGCGGCATGCGGGAACTCGTCCGCTCCTTCGACATCGGCCGGTGCGGCGTCGACCCCTGCGGCGGCGTCGTCCGCTCCGGCGGCGTCTTCGGACGTTGGATCCCCCGCGACGTCGGGCGGGGCGCCGACGATCGCGCTGCCGAGCGGCGTGCTCCCGAGCGACGTGCTCCCGAGCATCCCGTCGTCCCATGTCGATCCGGAGCTCGAGGCGCAGCTGCCGAGCAGCCTCTGCAACCAGACGACGACGAAGACGAGCTCCGGCGGCACCGGCGCCTTGAGCGCCGCGGAGTTGCAGATCCTCGCCCAGCTCGGCAAGTCGGCGAATGACGTCACGACCGCAATTGCCGGTGTCGCCGGTCCGCAGTGCCAGGGCATGAGTGTCATTGCCCTTCGCATCAAGGGCGCCGACGCCGGCCAGTTCCAGCAGCTCTTCCTCGCCGCGGAAGCGACGTCGACTGGCTCGCCGGCGCCCCAGTCAAACGTGGCGGGCAAGACTGTCTGGTCCTTCTCGGATCCGAGCGGCGGTGACGTCCGCTACGTCTACTTCAAGGGCGACACGGCGTTCGGCGTGACGGCGAAGAACGAAGCAGACGCCGCGACAGGCCTCACCGCGCTGCCGTAGGTCCCGATCCGGCCGGCAGCCCAAGCCCCGCAGCTCGAGAGGCCGTCGCCGAGCGCGACGGCCTCTTCGTGTCGACCTCAGGAGCGCGGCGGACCTGCAAGGCTCGTGCATCGGGCGGCGTCGGGTTCGGCACGCCGGAAGGCCGCACACCGTGGTCCACTCGCCTCATGACCGATGTCAAAGGCGTCGCCCGGGCGTTCGTCGACCAGTTCCGTGACGACGACGGGACGGGCCTCGCTGCCGAGCTCGCCTTCCGGTTCCTGTTCGCGCTCTTCCCGTTCGGGATCTTCCTTGCGGCTCTCGCGGCGTTCGTGGCGGGCTGG
>DASWSI010000059.1:0-6920 GCA_036402715.1 Candidatus Limnocylindrales bacterium | reverse complement strand
GCGCGACGATCGGCACCAACCAGACCGGCGCCCGAACGGTGGACTTCGTCCTGAAGGGCGACGGCGCAAAGCTGTTCGCGGATCACACCGCGAAGAACGTCGGGCAGTACTTCGCGATCACGCTGGACGGGAAGGTCATCTCGGCGCCGCGGATCAACGAGGCGATCCCCAACGGGCAGGTCCAGATCACATCCGGTGGCGCCGGCGGCTTCGCGCTCAAGGAGGCGACGAACCTCGTCACCATCCTCAAGTTCGGGTCGTTGCCGTTCCCGATCAAGGAGCTCTCGAACGAGAACATCAGCGCGACGCTCGGCAGCGAGTTCCTCCATCGGAGCCTCCTCGCGGGGCTGATCGGGATCGCCCTCGTCCTCATCTTCATGATCGTCCACTACCGCCTGCCGGGTGTGATCGCGGCCGGTGCGCTGGTCTACTACTCGCTCGTGATGGTCGCGATCTTCCGGCTCGTGCCGGTGACGCTGACGCTGGCCGGCATCGCCGGATTCGTCCTGTCCATCGGCATGGCCGTCGACGCGAACATCCTCATCTTCGAGCGGACCAAGGAGGAGCTGCGGCTCGGGAAGTCGCTTCCCGCGGCGATCGAGGCCGGCTTCAACCGCGCCTGGAACTCGATCCTCGACTCGAACGTGTCGAGCCTCATCACGGCGACGATCCTGTTCCTCTTCGGCTCGTCGACGATCCGGGGCTTCGCGCTCGTCCTGATCATCGGTGTCCTCGTCTCGATGTTCTCCGCGATCACCGTGACCCGGACGATCCTCCGGATCGTCGTCCAGCGCGACTGGGCGAAGAAGGCGGCGCTGTACGGCGTCTCGAGCACCGAGTTCGTCGCTCGCCCGACCGGACGCGCCGCTCTCAGGGGAGAGGCCCGCGCGCGTGTTTGACATCGTCGGGAAGCGACGGTGGTTCTTCCTCTTCTCCCTCCTCATCACCATCCCGGGCGTCTTCTTCATCGCGCTCACGCCGATCACCGCCGGCCAGGCCGGCCTGAAGTTCACGATCGACTACACCGGCGGCACGCGGTGGGTGATCCGGTTCAAGGACCCGAACGTTCAGCCCGCGGACGTCAAGGCGGTTCTCGCCGCGCAGGGCCTCGAGGACTCGCACGTCGTCAAGACCTCGACCGGCACATCGGCCGGATTCCTCGAGATCAAGACGATCCCGATCGGGCTCGCCGCTCCGCCGCCGGAGGCCACGCCGGCACCGACGATCCCGATGGCGTCAGGGTCGGCAGTGCCGTCTGGCTCCGCCGCGGCATCGAGCTCCGCCGGCGCATCGCCATCCGCGGCCGGTTCCGGCGGGGCATCGCCCGGCGCATCGTCGTCGCCGACGGCGTCCGCGTCCGCGTCGCCGAGCGCGGCCGCGAGCCCATCGACCAGCCCCGCAGCGTCGGCCGCGGCCTCGGCCGCTCCGAGTGCGTCGCCGTCACCGAGTGCCGCGCCGGTCGGCAACACGCAGATCCCGACGTCCGGCAAGCTCGGTGAAGTGGCGCGTGCGCTCGCGGCTCGCTTCGGCCCGATCGCCGAGCAGAGCTCGCTGACGACGATCGGTCCTGTCGTGTCCAGCGACCTCATCAGCCAGGCGCTCGTGCTGATCCTCGTCGGGTCGCTCGGAATCCTCGGCTGGATCACGTTCCGGTTCCGGGACGTCAAGTTCGGGGTGACGGCGCTCGTCGCGCTCGTCCACGACGTCATCGTCGTTGTCGGGATCTTCGCCGTCCTCGGGACGTTCCTCGGCATCGAGATCGACGCGCTGTTCGTCACGGCGATGCTGACGGTCATCGGCTTCAGCGTCCACGACACGATCGTCGTCTTCGACCGCGTCCGCGAGAACAAGGCGCGCCACGCCGGGGAGCCGTTCGCGCAGATCGTCAATCACTCGATCCTCCAGACCTTCGGACGATCGATCACGACGAGCTTCACCGTCGTCCTGACCCTCCTCGCGCTGCTGCTGTTCGGCGGCTCGGCGACGACCTACTTCGTCCTCGCGCTGCTCATCGGGATCATCTCCGGGACGTACTCCTCGATCTTCAACGCCGCTCCACTGCTGGTCGTCTGGCAGGAATGGGAGGATCGCCGCCGTGGCCGCGCCCACCCCGTCCGCGCCGTCCGTCGGGCGACTTCCTGAACCAGCGCGCCGGGCCCGCGGAGGGTCACGCGGCGAGCGACAATTGAGCAACGGCAAAGCCGGAAGCGAGCGAGGGGCAAGAGCGACATGGCATCGTGACCGCCGTGGCCGAGACGCGATTCCGCTGGGTGTTCCCGACCCCGATCGCGCTCGATCCGGCGTTCATTGCGGCAGGCGAGCGACTCGGACTGCCGGCCCGCGTGACGCAGCTTCTCGGCGCGCGCGGACTCTCGCAGGTGGCTGATCTCGAGGCCTTCCTGGCGGATCCTGAATCCTGTCTCCACGATCCGGCGCGGCTGCCCGACGCGGCGGTCTTCGCGGCTCGGATCGAGCTCGCCCGCGCGCGCACGGAGCGGGTGATGGTCTTCGGCGACTTCGATGCTGACGGGCTGACCGGGCTCGCGATCCTCGTCCTGGCGCTGCGCCGTCTCGGCATCGCCGTCGAGCCGTACGTCCCGAGCCGGCTCGACGAAGGGCACGGGCTATCGGTGGCCGCCGTCGACAAGGCGGTCGCGTCCGGGATCACCGTCATCGTCACCGTCGACTGCGGCACGACGAGCGTCGACGAGGTGGCGCGGGCCGTCGCAGCCGGGATCGATGTTCTCGTCACGGATCATCATCGCGTTCCCCCCGCCCTTCCGGCGGCGGTCGCGATCATCAACCCGCACCGCGCCGACGCGACGTATCCGGATCGTCGGCTGGCAGGCAGCGGCGTCGCATTCAAGCTCGCGCAGCTCCTGCTCCGCGACGAGCCCGGCGGCGCGGCCGCGGCGCTCGACTTGACGGATCTCGCTGCGATCGGAAGCGTCGCTGACGTCGTGCCGATCCTTGGCGAGAACCGCGCGATCGCGCGTCTCGGGCTCGAGCGGCTCCGGCGCGCGCCGCGCCCGGGGATCGCGGCGCTCCTCGCGCGGGCCGGGATCGATCCGGCGACGGCGGACCTCGAAACGATCGCGTTCGGGATTGCGCCGCGACTGAACGCGGCCGGCAGGGTAGGGGACGCACTGGACGCGGCTCGACTGCTGCTCGCGGACGATCCTGCGGAGGCCGCCGGCCTCGCGGAGTCGCTCGAGGTGACGAACCGGACGCGCCGTGACATGACGAAAGTCGCCGTCGAGGAGGCCCGGGCCGCGGTGGCGGCGGCGATCGCCGCCACGGACGCGGTAGCCGTCGCGACAGCGGCGGCGGCCGATTCGGAGCCGGGCGTGACGATCGTCCGCGGCGACTGGCCCGTCGGGATCGTCGGCCTCGTTGCGTCACGTCTCGTCGAGGACCTCGGCCGCCCGGCGATCGTCGGAGCGAACCTCGGCGCGACCGTCCGGGCGTCGTGTCGCAGTGACGGCAGCCTGGACCTCGGCGCGGCGCTCGAGTCCTGCCGCGACCTCTTCACGCGTCACGGAGGCCACGCCGGCGCCGCGGGGTTCGAGGTCCCCGTCGAGCTGTGGGACGCGTTTCGGACGAGGTTCGAGCTCCTCGCCGCCGTCGAGCGATCCGCGGACCGCCGGCCGGTGATCGCCGTGGATCTCGCCGTGCCCGCCGCGGAGATCGGCTATCCGCTCCAGCGCGATCTCGCGAGGCTTGCGCCGTGCGGTCCCGGAAACCCGGAGCCGGTCGTCGCCATCCTCGGCCTGACGGTCACTCGCCTGCGTGCCGCAACCGGCGGACACGCCCAGCTGACCCTGCGCCGCGTCCGGGATGTCCTCGACGGGATCGCATTCGACCGCGCGGATCTACTCGAGACGGTCCGGAATGGCGACGTCGTCGATGTCGTGGGCCGCGTCGTGAGCCGCAGGTTCGGTGGCCTCGAGACGCTGCAGATCGAGATCCGCGACGTCGCGCCGTCGGGCTCGCTGCCCGGTGCTGCCGCGGTTCTGCGAGCTGCCGGCGTAGGGACGTCGCTCGTGACCGCCGGGGAGCCGGCGTGACGGGCGGACCTGCGCCGCGCGGCAACGGCCGCGTCGCCGCTGGGCCGGGGCTCGCCGGTCTGCGACCCATTCTCGCCCCGATCCTCGCGATTGCCGGCCTCGCCGTGATCGCCTGGGTGACGCTCGGGCTCCTCGGTGCGAACATCGGCGTGCCGGGATCGGGCGGCCAGCCCGTCGGCGTCATCACGACGCCCGCGCCATCGAATGTCGTCATCGTCGACCCGCGCATCGACGTCCCGGGCTCGATCGTGTACGTCAAGGCCGGCAATGTCTGGGTCCAGAGCGGGAAGTCCGCACACCAGGTGACGTCGTCCGGCCAGGCCTCCATGGCGTCCTGGTCGCCCGACGGCGCGTGGATCTACTACGTCGAGACCGTCCCCGAGCAGGGACTGTTTCCCGCCGGCGGGAACCCGCGTCGGTACGCCATGACGGTTCCGACGGTCATGCGGGTCAAGCCCGACGCCGGGAGCCAGCCGGAGGTCGTGCTGACCGGGAGGTACCGCCTCGGGCGCTACACGTGGTTCCGCTGGATCCGGGAGCCCGTGCTGTCCCCCGACGGTCGGACGCTCGCGGTCCTGTCCGACGCGCCGGACCCGCTTCGGAGCGACGTGGTCCTGCAGCTCTATGACCTCCAGACGAAACGACTGACGAAGCCGAATCTGACCGAGACGGCCGGTCACCAGGATCCGGCATGGAGCCCGGACGGCAAGGCGCTCCTGTATGTCAGAAACGGCAGTGACGGTGCCCGCGGCGCCCCGACGATCTACCGCTACAACCCCGCGACGAAGCGGTCGACGGTCCTCAGCGGGACGGGCTACCTGTCGCCGGCGTGGTCGCATGACGGCCGCTACATCGCCGCGACACGGACCGACAGCTTCGGGACGAACATCGTCATCCTCGACGCCGTCAAGGGAACGGAGCTGATTCGTCTGACGAACGACGACGCGTCATGGTCGCCGGTGTGGTCCCCGAAGGGCGACGCGATCGCCTTCCTGCGGCTCGCGAACGGCATCGTCGACCTGCGAATGGTGAGGCTCGGCGGCACGGCACCCAGTTGGACGGTCGGCGAAACCGTCAGCCTGACGACGGTGTCGGGCCTCGATGGCGCGTCGCGACCCGACTGGTACATCCCCGCGGATCAGCTTCCGGCGGTCCCGACCGCGTCGACGCCCCCGCCCGCTTCCGGAGGCGTGTCAGTGCCGCCGAGCGGCTCGGCAGCCGCGAGCGGCTCCGCGGCACCTTGACGCTGCCAGCGACGACAACGCGGCCACCCCGCGGCGGCGCGGGCACGTTCCTCGACAAGCTCGCGGCGAGGTCCGCGGCCACCGGGACCGTCCTGTGCCTGGGGCTCGATCCGGATCCCGCGGCGCTGCCGGCGGGCTTCGGTGCCGACGTCGCCGGCGTCGAGGCGTTCGTCCGGCTCCTGCTCGATGCCGCGCTCCCCTTCGCCGCGGCGGTCAAACCGAACCTTGCCTTTTACGAGGCGCTCGGCTCCGGCGGCCTGGCGCTCCTCGAGCGGCTCCGGGCCGCGATCCCGGACGACGTTCCGGTGATCCTCGACGTGAAGCGCGGTGACATCGGGTCGACGGCGACGCGCCAGGCCGTCGCGTTGTTCGACGTCCTTGGCGCGGACGCCGTGACCGTGAATCCGTACCTCGGGGCGGCGGCGATCGAGCCGCTCCTCGAGCGCGTCGATCGGTTCGCCTACCTGCTCTGTCGCACCTCGAACCCCGGCGCGGGCGATCTGCAGGACCTGGTCGTCTCGGCGAATGACGCGACGGGCGCGCCGGCGGAGCCCCTCTGGGCGCGCGTCGCACGACTTGCCACTCGATGGGGTCCCGGCGGGACGGTTGGCCTCGTCGTCGGAGCCACCGCCCCCGCGGAGCTTCGGGCGATCCGCTCGATCGCGCCCGGCCTCCCGTTCCTCGTTCCGGGCCTCGGGGCACAGGGCGGCGACCTCGACGCGGTCACGAGCGCGGGCCCGACGACGGCTCCGCCGGCCGCCGAACGCCCGGGCCGCGGCCTGCTCGTGAACGTGTCGCGCGGGATCGCCGGCGCGGCCGCGGACCACGCCGGCGGCGCATCGCCTGCCGACCCCGCCTCGCTCTTGGCGAACGCCGCACGCTCGTGGGCGCAACGACTGCCTGTGCTACGCTAACTCTCCCGTCGACGGCCGCTCGGAGCCGGCACACAGGTCCATCCACGCGACGCGCGGGAGGCGCAGGAGCAACACGATGCCTACCCCCGGACCGCTCGAACTCATCGTCATCCTCGTGATTGCGCTTGTCATCCTCGGGCCCGGCAAGCTTCCGGATGTCGGTTCCGCGCTCGGCAAGAGCATCCGCGAGTTCCGGAAGGCCTCCTCGGACTTCCAGGAAGCGGCTCGCGTCGACACCTCGCCGCTGCCGCCCACCTCGACGACGACCGCGAACGCGCCGGCGACCGTCGTCGCCGCTCCAGGCGAGTCGACGACCGAGCCGAAGCCCTAACCGGCCGCGCGCCTTCGGATGGCCGACGCCGACGCACTTCGCGGGGGCGGCGTCCCGGGGCCCGCGCCCGGGTCGACCGCGGTCCCGGCCCCGTCCGGCACTCCCGGATCTCCTGTTCCCGCGCAGCCGCCTGCGCCTGTCCCCGGCAGCGCTTCGCCGGGCGACGAGACCGTCATGTCGCTCGTCGGCCACCTCACCGAGCTGCGTTCGCGGATCGTCCGAATAGCGCTCGCCGTCGCGGTCGGCGCCGTCCTCGGGTTCTTCGTGAGCGACCGCGCCATCGCCATCCTGCGGGCGCCGATCCCGTCCGGCTCGCCCCTCTACTTCACGGGGCTCGGCGACGCCTTCGTGATCCGGATGAAGA
>DASWSI010000058.1:0-2314 GCA_036402715.1 Candidatus Limnocylindrales bacterium | reverse complement strand
GTCCGCCCGGCGTCCCTCGACGGACGTCCTCGCCCAGATCGCGGCGCGCCGCCGCGACGATCTCGCCGCGATCCTCGCGGCGCCACGTCAGGTGCCGCCCGCCGTCCGCCCGATCGCGGAGCGTCTCGCCGCGCCCGGCCTCCATCTCATCGCCGAGGTCAAGCGCCGCTCGCCGTCGGCGGGTGTGATCGCGGGTCCAGGCGAGGACATCGTCGGTCGTGCGCGTGCCTACGAAGCGGGCGGCGCCGCCGCGATCAGCGTTCTCTGCGAGCCGCACTGGTTCGGTGGCTCGATTGACGATCTCGCGGCGGTCCGTCGCGCCGTCACGATCCCGGTGCTCGCCAAGGACTTCGTCGTCGACGCGCGGCAGCTCCCGCTCCTCCGCGCCGCGGGCGCCGACCTCGTCCTGCTCCTCGCCGCGCTCCACCCTCCGAAGCGGCTCGCTCGCCTGGTTCGCCGGGCTCTCGATGAAGGACTGGAGCCGCTGGTCGAGGCACACGACGAGCGCGAGATCGAGTCGGCGATTGCGACGGACGCCCGGCTGATCGGGCTCAACAACCGAAACCTGAGGACCCTTGAGGTCGATACCGAGCAGGCCGTCCGGCTCCGGCCGCTCGTCCCCGACGACCGCCTCGTCATCGCCGAATCCGGCGTTCGCGACCCGGGCACGATCGCGGTCTGGCGCTCCGTCGGGTTCGACGCCGCGCTCGTCGGCGAGGCGCTCGTTCGGTCCGCGGATCCGGCCGCCGCCGCTCGCGCGTTCGTCGCCGCGGGCCGCGTCCCGAGGGACCCGGCGAATGCCGCCAACGCCCCGTTCGTCAAGATCTGCGGCGTCGTGGATGAGGCCGGTGTCATGGCCGCGATCCGCGCCGGCGCGGACGCGATCGGCCTGAACCTCGTCCCCGGGACGCCACGAGCGCTGGACCTCGCACACGCCGCGCGACTCGCATCGGCGGCCCGCTCGGCGTCACGGCCGGCCGCCGGTCCCGCCGTCGTCGCGATCACCGTCGATCGCTCCGCCGCGGAGCTTGCGGAGATCGGCGACGCGATCGGCGCGGATGCCGTGCAGCTGAGCGGCTCGGAGCCCCCGGCGCTTGTCTCCTCGCTCGAACGGCCGGCGTGGAAGGTCCTCCATGTCGCGGCCGAGGGATCCGATTCGACTGCCGCCGCGGACGAGCTCGTCGCGACAGCCCGCCGCTATCTCGGCGCGGGCGCGACGCGGATCCTCCTCGACACTGCCGGCGGCGAGCATCCCGGGGGAACGGGACGCCGAGCAGCCGTGGACATCGCCGCCGCGGTCGCGCGGGAGGTATCGATCACGCTCGCCGGGGGTCTCGGCCCCGCCGTCGTCGCGCATGCGCTCCGGACGATGCCGATCGTCGGCGTCGACGTCGCGTCCGGCGTCGAACGCGCGCGGCAACCGAACCGGCCCCCGACGAAGGACCCGCTCAAGGTCGCGCTGTTCGTGAAGCGCGCGCGAGAAGCGCGGCTCGACCGCCCGAATCTCGCCGCCCGTCCGACGCCGGTCGATCGCGGGCTCCTGAACGCGGATGCTCGCGGCCGGTGGGGCCCTGCCCGCGAGTTCGGCGGCCGCTACGTTCCGGAAACGCTCATGGCCGCCCTCGAGCAGCTCGAGCAGGCCTACTTCGAGCTTCGTCACGACCCGCGCTTCTGGGGGGAGCTGCGGTCGCTCCTCGAGACGTACGCCGGCCGCCCGACCGCGCTCTACCGCGCCGACGGAGTGGCACGCGATGCGTTGGTCGCCGCGGCCGCGATCCGGGGCGCTCGAGCGGCGCTCCCGCGGCGCCTCCGCGTCTACCTGAAGCGCGAGGACCTCGCCCACACCGGTGCCCACAAGATCAACAACGCGCTCGGACAGGCGCTCCTGACCCGCCGACTCGGCAAGACGCGGGTCATCGCGGAGACGGGCGCCGGCCAGCACGGCGTCGCGACCGCGACGGCCTGCGCGCTGCTCGATCTGCCGTGCGTCGTCTACATGGGCGCGGAGGACATCGAACGGCAGCAGCCGAACGTCCTCCGGATGCGTGCGCTCGGCACGGAAGTCCGTGCGGTCACGAGCGGCAGCGCGACGCTCAAGGACGCGATCAACGACGCGATGCGCGACTGGGTCACGAACGTCGAGACGACGCATTACGTCCTCGGCTCGGCGATGGGACCGCATCCGTACCCGACGATCGTCCGCGACCTCCAGCGGCGGATCGGCGACGAGTCCGCCGCCCAGGTCCAGGCCGTCGAGGGTCGGCTCCCGGATCTCGTGCTCGCGTGCGTCGGTGGCGGGTCGAATGCGATCGGG
>DASWSI010000057.1:0-2849 GCA_036402715.1 Candidatus Limnocylindrales bacterium | reverse complement strand
CCTCGACGCGCTCCGCGGCCTCGAGGGCGTAATGGGCCATCAGGCCGTAGGCGATGACCGTCATCTGGGTCCCGGGGCGGGTGATCGCGGCCTTGCCGAGTGGAACGCTGTACTCGCCGTCCGGCACGTCGCCGCGGACGGAGCGATACATCTTCTTGTGCTCGAAATACAGCACCGGGTCCTCGTCGCGGATCGCCGAGCGGAGGAGGCCCTTCGCGTCATACGGCGTCGACGGGACGACGATCTTCAGCCCCGGAACGTGGGTGAAGAACGCCTCGACGGATTGCGAGTGGTACAGCGCGCCGTGGACGCCGCCACCGTACGGCGCGCGGATCACGAGCGGGCACGAGTAGCCGTTGTTCGAGCGGTACCGAAGCCGGGCCGCCTCCGACACGATCTGGTTGAACGCCGGGTGGATGAAGTCGGCGAACTGGATCTCGGCGATCGGACGGAGGCCGTTGACGGCGGCCCCGATCGACGCGCCGACGATCATCGATTCGGTCAGCGGGGCATCGATCACCCGGTCGTCACCGAACTCGGCCCAGAGCCCGTCCGTGGCAAGAAACACGCCGCCCTTCTTGCCGACGTCCTCGCCGATGACGATGACGGACTCGTCGCGCCGCATCTCCTCGCTCATCCCCTCGCGGATCGCTTCGATGAAGGTGCGCGGCGGCATCAGTGCTCCTCCGCGTGGCCGCCGGCCGTCCCGAAGCCCCACGGCGGCGGTGCCTCGGACGGCCATTCCTCGGCGTAGACCCAGCGCATGGCAGTCGAGGGCTGTGGATCCGGCTGCGACTCCGCGTACGTCGTCGCGTCGTCGACGGCGGCCTTGATCTCGGCGTTCAGCCGCTCCTCGACGGCTTCGGTCAGGACGCGGGCGTCGCGGAGTTGCGTTCGGAACCGCGGCAGCGGGTCACGCGCCTTCTCCGCCTCGAGCTCCGCGGCGTCGCGATATTTCGTCTGCTGGTCGTCCGAGGAGTGGGCGGTCAGCCGGGTTACCTTCGCCTCGATGAGCGTGGGGCCGCCCCCGGACCGGGCGCGATCGACGGCCTCCTTCGAGGCCTTGTAGCAGGCGAGGACGTCAGCGCCATCGACGACGACGCCCGGGATCCCGTAGCCGGAGGCGCGATCGGCGACGTCCTCGACGGACACTTCCCTGGCCGCCGGAACGCTGATCGCGTAACCGTTGTTCTCGACCACGAAGATGAACGGCAGCTTGTGGATCGCCGCGAAGTTCAGCCCCTCGTGGACGTCACCCTGGTTCGACGATCCCTCGCCCATCGTCGTGAGCGCGACCTGGCCCGTCTTGCGGATCTTCGCGGCGAGGGCGATCCCGACGGCGTGCAGCAGCTGCGTCGCGACCGGCGACGAGACCGACACGAGGTTGTGCTCGCGGCTGCCGTAGTGGCCCGGCATCTGCCGCCCACCGGACGACGGATCGGTCGCCGTTGCGTACTGCGCGGTCATGATGTCGCGCGGGCTCATCCCGAATGTCAGGCAGGTGGCGATCGAGCGGTAGAACGGCGCGATCCAGTCGTGGCCCTTCTGGAGCGGCCAGGCGATCCCGACCTGGGCGCCCTCGTGGCCCTGGCCGCTGATGACGAACGGGATCCGGCCGGCCCGGTTGAGGATCCACATCCGCTCGTCGAGCGCGCGAGTGAGCGCCACGAGCCGGTACATCTCGAGGAGGTCGCCGTCCGACAGCCCGACGGATGCGCCGAGCCGAGCCGACTTGGCCGCGGCCGCCTTTCGGCCCGCCTTCACGGCGCCGACCTTCTTGTCGCTCACCGCCATCGGTCGGCTGCTGCCTCCGTTGCGCGCGGTCAGAAGTTGATCGAGCGGCCGTCGACGGCCATCGCGGCCTCGCCGAGGACCTCGGAAAGCGTCGGGTGGGCGTGCGTCGTCGCCCCGATCTCCCACGCCGTCGCGTCGAGCTGGAACGCGAGGGACGCCTCGGCGACGAGGTCGGTGACGTGCGGACCCACGAGATGGATCCCGAGCGTGTCCTCCGTCTCGGGATTCGAGATGACCTTGACGAACCCCTCGTACTCACCGCCGATGATCGCCTTGGCGATCGCCTGGAACGGGACCTTGCCGATCTTGTACGGGAGCCCGCGATCGTGGCACTGCTGTTCCGTCAGCCCGACCGATGCGATCTCCGGCCGGCAGTACGTCGCCCGCGGCTGGGTGACGTAGTCGATCTCGTGAACGTCCTTGTCGCCGGCGATCGTGTGGGCGGCGACGAGCCCCTCGTGCCCGGCGGTGTGGGCCAGCCACAGGCCGCCGACCATGTCCCCGATCGCGTAGACGTGGGGCTCCTTCGTCCGCATCCGGCCGTTGACCTTGACGATCCCGCGATCGGTCTCGACCTTCGTCGTCTCGAGCCCGATGTCCTCGATGTTCGCAGCGCGGCCCGCGGCGACGAGGAGCATCTCCGCCCGGAGCTCCTGGGGCTCCTTGCCCTCGGGGCCGACCATCAGGCAGACGCCGTCCTTCTCGACGCTGACGCTCGCCGCGTCGAACCGGGCGTTCGTCATGACCGTGATGCCGCGCCGGGTGAAGCTGCGCTCGAGCACCTGGCTGACGTCGCGATCCTCGAGCGGCACGAGCACCGGCAGGTATTCGAGCAGCGTCACCTTGACCCCGACGTCGTGGAAGAACGAGGCGAACTCCACCCCGACCGCCCCGCCCCCGACGATCACGAGATCCTTCGGCAGCTTCGACATCTTCAGCACGTCGTCGCTCGTGACGATGCGCTTGCCGTCCGGCTGCAGCCCGGGCAGCGACTTTACCCGCGACCCGGTGGCGAGGATGACGTCCGTCGCCTGGAGGACGCGCTCGCCACCGCC
>DASWSI010000056.1:0-3550 GCA_036402715.1 Candidatus Limnocylindrales bacterium | reverse complement strand
GTGCGGAACGCCACCGACCGGCGGTGAGGATGCCGAGCGCGAACACGATCGTGAAGAGAATCAGCGACACGACGGCGGACCCGCGGGTGCTGTACCAGAGGACGTTCACGGTCAGGCGGCAGAGGTAGCGGTCGCGCTGGCATTCGGGGCCGACGCGCCCGGAGCCGCCGCGGCCAGCGGTGCGGCCCACTCGGCGACGCGAACGACTGAGCCGTCATGCCCAACGAGCCTCGCCGCCAGGCCGGCTTGTCGCAACCACTCGGGAGCTTCGCGGCCGAGGACGATCGCGGCCGTCGACGCCGCGTTCGCGTCGACGCACGTCGCCGCGGCAACGGTCGCGGTCCGCCACGGGCCTGCGGCGGGGAGGCTCGTCGCCGGGTCGATGATGTGGTGCCGTTGGACGCCGCCCGCCGTCCAGCGCCTGACGGTCGTGCTCGACGTGGCGATCGCTCCCTCGGTCAGCGCCACGACCTCGCCGGGCGATGCCGGATCGATGGAGCTGTCGTCCGAGCAGTGGACGCGCCAGCCGCCCGCCGGTGCGGCGCCGGCCGTCGCGATGTCGCCGCCCAGGCTGACGAGCACGCCCCCGCCTACCGCCGCGAAGGCCTCCTCCGCCGCGAGGTCCGACGCATACGCCTTCCCGATCGAGCCGAGGTCGAGGCTCACGCCGCGCGGGATCGTGACGGTCGAGGCGCGAGCGTCGAGCCGGATTCCCTGCCAGCCGGGCACGCGGCCGATGACGACGCGGGGCCCCGGCCTGTCCGACGGGAGCGCCGCGAAATCCGCGTCGTAGCCGAGGATCCGGACGGCCTCACCGACGGTCGGATCGCTCGCGCCGTTCGTCATTCGGGCCGCGCGTATCGAGGCGTCGATGGCGCCGAGGAGCAGTGGGCTCACGACAACCGGCCGCCCGGGCCTGCGGTTGAGAGCGGTCAGCTCGCTGTCGTCGCGGAACCTGCTGCAGGCGCGGTCGATCCGATCGAGCACATCGCCGACGGCCGCCGTCGCGGTTTCGATCGAGTGACCGTCCGTGACGAGGACGTGGACGCTCGTTCCGAGCGCGGTCCACGAGGCGCGTCCGACGGCCCCGTCGGCGTTCATTACGAGCTCCCTGTCGAGACCTGCCCGCCGCCGCCGGTCGCGGCCGTGGGAGCCGGGGTTGGCGTGGGCGTGGGCGTCGGCGTCGGCGTTGCGGTTGGGGCAGCCGTTGCCGCGGCGGTCGAGTCCGTGGGCGCCGCGGTTGCGGCCGCGGTGGCTGCGGGCGACGCCGTCGCGGCCGCTCCATTTGCGCCTGAGGCAGATCCGGAGTACGTCACCGCGGCGAGGGCCCCGAAGCCCAGAACGCCGACGGCGGCCGCGATCGGGCCTCCCCGCGTCACCCGGCCGAGCGTCCCGAGGTTTCGGTCGCGCTCCGCTCGCGGGTCGGTTCGGTCGTTGCTCATGATCGGTCTCCCTGCCCGAACGCCAGCCGAAGGGCCGGTCGGCGCTCGGCAGATGCATGTTCGGCGCTCGGCATCGCACGCCCAGCAGCCATGGCCTGCCACGGCATCGCGAAGGTGTCACGGACCAGGTCCATCCGCGCCGTCGCTGGCACGGCGGGGCCGATCGGACCGAAGACCGTCGTCCCGTTGCCGTGCACGACGACGGCGCCTGTGAGGGTGCCACGATCGTTGTCGACGGGATTCATGAGAGCTGCTCCGTTTCGCGGGTGAGAGTGGATCTGATGACCTGAGTGTCGGCTTCGACACCTTTCCCTCGGGTTACGAGCTCAGGTGCCGGGCACATGGAGGGCCGGTGCGGTGGGGAGACCGCGCCGGCCCGTTGGAGGAATGCGGAGTTGGCCGGCTGGGGACAGTCGCCCGTCCCCACCCGAACCGCAATCGATGGGTCAGTGGGTCCCACCGCCGAAGGTGTCGTTGGCCTGGTCGGTCGCCCGCTGCGTGAGGTTCGCCTTCTGGGCGTCGGCCTGTGCCTGGGTGATCGTTCCGGCCTTCACGGCGGCATCGAGCTCGCTCTGGCCGTCGGCGACGAGCGCGTCGATGACGGTCTGGATGTCGACGTTGTGTGCCTTTGCGACTGCCGCGACCGTCTGGCCGCCGGCGAGCGCCGTCTTGAGATCGGCCTCGCTGATCCCGATCGCCTTGGCGACGACCGAGGTGTCAGTCGCGGCCTCGACGTGGCCGCCGGGTCCGCCACCGTGCGTTTCGGTTGCCTCCGATGGATCGCTCGTCGCGGTCGGGGCGCCCGAGGCTGCCGGCGCCGCGGGCGACGGGGACGCGGCCATCGTGCCCAGCGGCCCGAGGATGGCTGCGCCGGCGATGCCACCCAGGAGCACGGCTCCCGCGATCTTTGTCCGTTGCGATTTCCGCGAGTTCCCGGCGGGAAGTACCTCGCGGGTCGTGATCTCCGGCGCGTCGATCTCGTCCCAGCGGACGTCCTCGTGCGCAGGGGTGGCCGCCTCGTCGCGACGTGTGTTGTCGTTTGTCCCACTCATCGGTGAGCTCCTCGTACCCGAACCGCCTGGGAGTTCCGCCAGGCCGGACTGCCGCGCTTCCGCGACTCGTGGCGAGAGTTTTGGTCTCGCGATCTGTCGGTTCGGTTACGCCCGCTCGCGTGCTACGAGGGCCGCGGACCCCAGAGCCCGATGCCGGCGGCGCGCGCTCGTCGTTCGGCCGCCCGGAAGAGATCGACGTACTTCACGTCCGGCGGGAATGTCGCGACCGCGGCAAAGCCCTTCTCGACGAGCTCGAGGTCGACGAGGGTCCAGGTCGGGCCGTTCGTCAGCCACACATACCGAAGAAGCCGCCCGTACTGGTCCGTTTCGGACACGTCCTTCTCGAGGACGACATCCCGGCCGGCAACGAGCGCCTTGTTCGCCGCGGACGCCTCCGGCCCCATCCATTGCACGGGGCTCGATGGATCGACGGTCTCCGGCGTGTCCATCCCGATGTAGCGGACCTTCGATTGCCTGCCACCGAAGGCGACCACGATCGTGTCGCCATCCACCACCCGAACGACCTTCGCCATCACGGTTGCGCCCGTCGGCCGAAAGCCGACCGCCGTCGATGGCGCGGGAGAAGGTGCGGCCGATCCGGCGACGACGAACGCCGATGGCGCGCAACTCGCGACGGCGATCGCGACCGTCGCGACGACACTCCCCCACCGAAGCACCGTGGTCCGCAACCCTGTTCGTGCTGTCATGACGCTCCGTCCTTGCGCGCGCCGCGGGCGTCCAGCGACAGTAGACGGTCGTCGTTGACGACGGATTGACTCCGCGCGGGAAGTGACCGGGCGCCGCGCGTGGCCTCGCGAAACTGCCCTCCCCCGGCGATGCACGTCGCGTGAATATCACCGCGAGGCTATATGCAAGCGACACGCATACCGGCGGGGAGGCGCGCCGGCCTCGAGTGGTCGTTCGGCGAGCCTGAGGCTAGGCCACCGTGACCTCGCAGACGTGGAGCGCCCCTCGGGCGGATCCGCCGACAGCGACGCGGTCCAGGACCCCCTCGTACACGACGAACGCCGAGTTGAGCCAGCGAAGCTCGGCGCT
>DASWSI010000055.1:0-1681 GCA_036402715.1 Candidatus Limnocylindrales bacterium | reverse complement strand
CGTCCTTGACCATGCCAAGGAGCAGGGCGGAGATGTTGCGGGCGTAGAACGCGGAAGCCCCGACGGGCATCTCGGCCGGCAGGTTGTCCGGGGCTATGACCGTCACGCCGTTCTTCGTCACGATCGTCTCGCCGGGCTTCGAGACCTCGACGTTGCCGCCGAGTGCGCTCGCGGCCATGTCGACGATCACGGAACCGGGCTTCATGCCCTTCACGGCCTCCGCGGTGACGAGCAGCGGCGGTCGCCGCCCGGGGACCTGCGCCGTCGTGATGACGACGTCCATGTTCGCGATGTGCGAGTTGAGCTCGGCCTGCTGGGCCTTCTGCTCGTCCGGCGTCAACTGCCTCGCGTAGCCGCCTTCGCCCGCGGCGTCGGCGACGGACTTCAGGACGAGGAACTGCGCGCCCAGCGACTCGGCCTGCTCCTTCGTCTCCGCTCGCACGTCATACGCGCGGACGACGGCACCCAGGCGCCGCGCCGTCCCGATGGCCTGGAGCCCGGCGACACCGATCCCGAGGATGAGGACGTTCGCGGGCTTCGCGGTGCCGGCGGCCGTTGTCAGCAGCGGGAAATACCGCCCGAATGCGTTTGCGGCGATGAGGACGGCCTTGTAGCCACCGACGTTCGCCTGCGAGCTGAGCGCGTCCATCGACTGTGCTCGCGACAGCGTCCGCGGCAGCGCGTCGAGGCTGATCGCCGTGACGCCCTTCTTCGCCAGCGTCGCGGCGAGCTTCGGGTCGATCAGCGGCTGGAGGAAGCCGATGACGGCCTGACCGGACCGAAGGCGCTTGATCTCCGGTTCGGACGGCTTCTGGACCTTGAGGATGACGTCCGAATCGGCATACAGGGCCGGCGTCTTCACGATCGTCGCCCCGGCCTCCGCGTACGCCTGGTCCGGGATGAGCGCTCCCGCGCCGGCGCCGGCCTCGACGAGGACGTCGAGTCCCGCGGCCTTGAGCCGGGCAAGCGCTTCGGGTACCAGGGCCACGCGACGCTCGCCGGGCGCGGTCTCCCTGGCGACACCGACCTTCATGGGCAACACCTGAGCTGGGGGTAGGTGGACGGGGATGTCGGCGGCAAGGATACCGGCAGTCCGGCCGTCTCGCGCAGCGGCGGGCTGGGCTCGGCCCGCCCGGCCGGGTGAGCTCCGCTTGGGGCCGTGGAAACGCCGGCGCAACGATTTTCGGCGCTCCCTGCTTCGCTCGCGGCGGTGCGTCGAGGCGCCGTTTGGCCGGTTCGGGCGTGACGACCGATGCGGTGGAGGGGATACTGGCATGGTACGAAGGTCCTGGGACCTGCCCGCGGACAGCACGAGGTGCCGCTTGGACGCTGCGCGCTCCGGTCGCCGATCGGCCGTCACCGCCGCCTGGTCCGTTCAGGGCGCCGTGCCGTTCCCGGACCGCCGCCGGACGCCGGATCGCCGGGACAGCGGGCTCAAGGCGGAGCGCGCGGCGCGGTTCAGCGACGGCTACGCGATGGTCGCGATCGTGGGGATGCTCGTGGCCGTGACGGCGGGACAGGGAAGCGACCTCGTGACCTTCGTCGGGATGATGCTTGCGCACGGCCCGGCCGCCGAAGCCAACCCGCTCGTCTGGCACGCCGTGACGACCTTCGGCCTGCCCGCCGTCATCGTCATCAAGGTCGTCCTCGTCCTGTTCGTCGTCGTCACGTTCGCGATCGT
>DASWSI010000054.1:0-9091 GCA_036402715.1 Candidatus Limnocylindrales bacterium | reverse complement strand
GGCCTCGTGGACCCAGCGTGGAATCCACGGCTCGCGATAGAGCCCCTCGAGGATTCGAACCTCGCCTAACGGATCCAAAGTCCGCTGTCCTACCACTAGACGAAGGGGCAGCGGCCTCGTCCGTCCGGTCGAGATCCGGGCGGAAAAATGGAGCGGAAGACGGGACTCGAACCCGCGACCCTCACCTTGGCAAGGTGATGCTCTACCAACTGAGCCACTTCCGCTCGAATGCGCGACCACCGCAGCGGTGGTGCCGAGAGCCAGGATCGAACTGGCGACACCGCGATTTTCAGTCGCGTGCTCTACCAACTGAGCTATCTCGGCCGGATGGCCAACCAGGCTTTGGCCGCCCGTCGGCGGGTCGCAGAATACCACGGGCCTCCGAACGGCTTCAACACGGCTGGGGCCTCCGGGAGCGCCGACGACGCGCCGCGAGACCGTCGAATCCACCACTCCGAGGCCGGCTCGGCCGCCGCGCTAGTCGAGGTTCGCGAGCGCCCGCCCTAGTCGAGGTTCGCCAGCGCAGCGAGCTCCGTCTGGCCAAGCGGCCGCTCCCCGGTCAGCTCCCGGAGGCGGTTGATCCGCTCGACGATCGGTGGATGGGTCGAGAAGAGGTTCGACGAGCGTTCCTCGAACTTCTTGATCGGGTTCGTGAAGTAGAGGTGCTGGGTGGCGCGGTTGGCGACCTCGAGCACCTCCTTGTCCGAGGCGATCTTCGCGAGCGCCCGTTCGATCCCGGCCGGGTTCCGCGTCAGCTCGACGGAGGACGCATCGGCGAGGTATTCGCGCTGCCGGCTCACCGCGAGCTGGACGAACCGGGCCGCGATGGGCGCAAGCACGGCGAGGACGATGGCCACGACCATCATCACCATCTGCAGCGCTCCCCCACCCCCGCCGTCGCGGTCGTTGCTCGAACGCCGGCCGCCGCCGAACCAGGTGAACCGGAGGAAGAAGTCCGACAGGAGCGCGATCGAGCCGACGAGGACGCCGACGATCAGCGAGAAGCGGATGTCGAGGTTCCGGACGTGGGACATCTCGTGGCCGATGACGCCCTGGAGCTCTTCGCGATCTAGCTTTTCGAGCAGCCCGGTCGTGATCGCAAGCGAGGCGTGTCGGGGGTCGCGACCCGTCGCGAACGCGTTCGGCGCGGTGTCGTCGATGAGGTAGATCTTCGGTGGCGGGACGTTCGCGGCGAGCGCCATCTCGGTGACGACGTTCTGGAGCTGCGGCTCGGTCGCCGGGTCGATCTCCTTGGCACCCGAAGCCGCCAGGACGAGCTGGTCGCCCCCGAAGTACGAGCCGAGCGACATCACGACGCCGATTGCCGCCGCGATCAGGGTGGCACCGAGGCCACCCGTCGCCGACCCGGTCAGGGCGTACCCGATCGAGAACCCGAGCGCACACAGGATCGCGACGACCGCGACCGCGAGCAGGACGGAGTTGCGGCGGTTGGCGCCGATCTGGTCGTAGAAGGTGGACGCCGCCACGGTGCCTCCCGGACCGCACCCGGCCGCGAGGCGGCGGGGCCGGACCGCGCTGTCTGGCTAGCTGAGCGTCAGGTCGACCTGCGGAACCGCAGCGGCCTCGGGCTCCGCATCGAAGAAGTCGCGCCGGGTGAAGCCGAAGGGCCCTGCGAGAAGGACATTCGGGAACGTCGCAACGGCGGTGTTGTAGTCGAGGACGGTGGCGTTGTAGTGCTGACGGCTGAAGGAGATCTGGTTCTCGGTCGTCGTCAGCTGCTCCTGGAGGCTCAGGACGTTCTGGTTCGCCTTGAGATCGGGGTAGTTCTCGACGACGGCGAACAGCGAGCGGAGTGTTCCGGTCAGCGCGTTCTCCGCGGCGGCCTGCTGAGCCGGGCCCTGGGCGCCGGCCGCGACGGCCGCGGCACGCGCGTTCGTCACGTCCGTCAGGACCTTCTGCTCGAACCCCATGTAGCCCTTGACGGCGTTGATGAGGTTCGGAATCAGGTCATGGCGACGCTTGAGCTGGACCTCGATCTGCGAGTACGCCTCGTCGATCCGCAGCCGGCGCTGGACGAGGCCGTTGTAGATCGCGATGACGAGAACGACGAGGACGACGATGATCGCGATGACGATCAGGACGGCAGGTGACATCTGCTCCCCTCCGGTGCGGGCCGCGGTGCGGCTCCGTGCCGGCAGTCTAGCAGCCGGGCCGGACGCGACCGGCAGAGGCGCCATCCGGACCCAGCCGGCGCGGCCCTCCCGGCGTTCGGTGTCGCGACGTTCCCGAGGCTAGCGGCCGAGGTAGAACCGGATCCCGGACACGAGCCCCATGGCATAGCGGTCACGGCCCGCGGCGGACGTCATCCGCGCCGCGTCCGCCGTGTTCTTCATGTTCCCGAGCTCGACCATGACGACGGGCACATCGGAGAGGTTGAAACCGCCCATGTCGGTTCGGCTGATGATCCCGTTCCTCGCGTAGTAGTTCGCGACCTGGAGCCCGGTCGAGAGGAGGCCGCGCCGGACGGCGAGGGCAAGAGTGGAAGAACGGGCCATGATGTCGTCTGTGTAGCCGGGCACGAGGCCCGGCTTCATCACGAAGAAGCCATGGTCCGTCGAAACGGCGCCGTCGGCGTGGATGCTGAGCGTGAGCCGAGCGTGAACCTTCGCGCCGAACCGCCCGCGCGCGTCGACGCATGGCCCGATTCCGGCGTCGTCGGGGCGGTCGACGAAGACGGTCGCACCGAGCGCCTGGAGCCGGCTTTTGACGCGCGAGGCGACGAGGAAGGTGAAGAGATGCTCCGGGTAGCCCGCGCGGGTGCTCGTGCCGACCGCGTAGCACGCCTTCCACCGGTTACCGATCCACGCCATCCGGCCCATCACCTCGGGGTGCGCCGAGAGCCCACCGTCGTGCCCTGGGTCGAGGGCGATGACGATGCCGGCGAGCGGCAACGCGGCCGCTGGGCCACGGACGCCGACCGGCCTCGCGATCCCGCCGATGGACAGCGCGCCGAGCGCAACGCCGGCGACGGACCGACTCGTTCCGGTGGAGACGACGGCCGGACTCGCCTCTGCGGCGACGGCCGTCGGTTGGACGACCACGGCGATTGCGGACGAGCCCGCGAGCACGGCTCCAAACCCGGCTACCAGGAACGGCATGGCGACGCGTTGCGGCAGCTTCATCACGGTCCTCACGGCCTCCTTCCTCGCGAGCTGAAGCTCGGCGGCGTCGAGGAGTGCGGTTTCTGACCATCATTGGGTCGCGCGTCCGGAGGTCAACGGGACAATCGGGCGCCGCGGCTCAGCGCTTCGTTCATTCGGTGGTGGTAGGCGGTACTGGACTCGAACCAGTGACTTCCTCGGTGTAAACGAGGCGCTCTGACCAGCTGAGCTAACCGCCCGACGGGCAGCCTACGCGGTTACCGGACACAGTGCGACCCCGGCGCCAAGGGGGCGGTCCGGGGTCGGAACGGGGCGGAGGAGGTGGTGCCCAGGCCGGGACTTGAACCCGGATGACTTGCGTCATACGCCCCTCAAACGTACGCGTATACCAATTCCGCCACCTGGGCAGGTGTTGCGTCCGGGTCCGGGTCGAGGGAGTTGGTACCGAGGAAGGGATTTGAACCCATACGCCCTTGCGGACACTAGCTCCTGAAGCTAGCGCGTCTACCGATTCCGCCACCTCGGCGTCGGACCCGACCGGCTCGACAGCGGCATCACCGGTCGACGGCGAGGCGCCATGTTAGCACATCCCAATACCGGTCACTGGGGTCCCCGAGCTGTCGCGGAGCCGGCCCGATGAGCGTGTCGCGAGCCACGACGAGCTCATCCCGGAAGGCGATCGGCAGGATGTACTGCCGCGTTGCGAGGACGTGCTGGAGGGCGGTGTAGGCGGCGCGGCGGGCCTCGTCGGAGCCAGGTGAGCGGGCCTTGATGAGCAGCGCGTCGAGTGCCGGCTCCTGGAGGCCGGCGAGATTCAGCCCGAGGCTCGTCGCCTGGGTCGAGGCAAGGAGCGGGTACAGGTCGGGGTCCAGACCGACGTTGACGTCCACGACCGCGGCAAAGAAGTTGCCCTGCCGAAGGCGCTTTGCAAACAGCTCCGAGGCGGGAAGTGGCGTGTGGGTGACATTCAGGCCGAGTGCCTGCCAGTCGCCGGCGATCTGTGCCGCCGCCGAGAACGTCGACGCGTTCGTCGCGACCTCCGGACTCAGCAGCTCGAACGCGACGGGCCGGTCCGTCCCGGTGCGGGCGATGCCGCCCGGGATCGTCCGCCAGCCGGCGGCCGTCAGGCCACGAACGGCGGCCGCGCGGTCGAACGGAATTGGCCTGCTTGCCGTCGGGTCGAAGGCCCACGAACCGGGCGGGATCGGCGCGTCGGCGCGAAGCGCCGCGCCCCCGAACGCGTCGGCAACGATCGCGTCGCGATCCGTCCCGCGGAGCAGGGCGACCCTGACCCGCGGATCGCGGAACTCGGGCCGGACCTTGCGGAGATTGAAGATCACGGCGGTCAGCGTCGAGCTCGGGTAGCGCAGCAACCGGCTGCCGGGAGTTGCTGCGGCGCGCTCCGCGTCGCCGGCCGGAAGCCCCGACGCCGCATCGAGGTCGCCGGCCTGCCACGCGGCCACGAGCGCGGGCGCATCGTCGAAGAACCGGAACTCGATGGCGCTCAACCCCGGTCGTGGACGGTTCGTCTTCGACGTCGGCCCGGGCGATGCGAGCGAGTCGGTCGGTGCGACATGGGGCTGCCCCGGTGCGGGCTTGGTGAACTCCGCTCGCTTCAGGACGGCGTGCGTTCGGTCGAGCGCCGTCAGCTCGAACGGGCCGGTTCCCACGGGAGCGCTCCCGAATGCGTCGGACGCGAGGCGCTCGACCGCGACGCCGCGGAGGAGATGGGCCGGAACGATGGGCTGCGTGGCGGCCTGGAGGAATCCGCCGATCGGGGTCGCGAGCGTGAAGCGGACGGTTCGGTCGTCGACGGCCTCGACGGTGACGTCCCGCCATGATGCCGCGCCGGGCCCGGAGTAGTGCGGGTCCTGCAGGATGCCGATGGTGAACGCGACGTCGTCCGCCGTCACGGGCACGCCGTCCTGCCACCGCGCGTCGGGGCGGAGCTCGAACGTCCAGACCTTGCCGTCGCTCGCGGTCGACCAGTCCGCGGCGAGGTCCGGAACGAGCGTGTTGTCCGGACCGAGAGCGACGAGGCCGCTGAAGACGAGTGCGACGAGATCGTGCTCGGCGCGCGTCGCGGCGGTCAGCGGATTGACGGAGGCGGCGTGGCCGAGCACGCCCTCGCGATACGGCCGCACCGGCGGCGCCGAGCCGATGGCGACGCCGCTTGGACGAGCGCTCGGGGCGGCCGCAGGTGCAAGGGAGGGGGCCGCGACCGCGCCGGCGATGAGCGCGAGGAGAAGGACGAGGAACCCGACGACGCCGTGATCGCGCCGAGTCATGCCGACGCGCGGAGGATCCTCGCGAGAGGGGCCAGCCGTCAGCTCAACCCGTCGTCGGAGCGAACACGAACGACACGAGCGAGAAGATCACGAACAGGGCGAGCAGGATCAGCGTGAACTGCCAGAGGCGGCGTTCGATGCCGCGCCGGCTGCGGTAGACCGCGGAATCGCCGCCGAAGGTCCCGGACAGGCCGGTCCCGCGCGCCTGCAGGAGGATCGCGAAGATCAGGGCGATGCTGACGATGATCTGGCCGAGGGCCAGGAACGGATTCACGGACGGACGTCCTCCAACGTGGGTACGGCGGGGAATCTAGCACAGGACCGTGCGGCTCCCGGCCGGCGGCCGAGGCCACGCGCCGAGATGGACGCTGCCCCGAAGAGGCGTCGCCGTTGCGCCCGGTCGCGCCGTCAGCGCCCGTCGAGGAGGGTTCGGCCGGTGATCCCCGGCCAGCCCGGCAAGCCGGCGAGCTCGAGCAGCGTGGGGGCGACGTCGGCGAGGACACCGTCGTGGAGCGCACGAGCGGCGACGGGCGAGCCGACGAGCACGATCGGGACGCGGTTGAGGGAATGGGCCGTCACCGGGGCTCCGTTGGCGTCTCGCATCTCGTCGGCGTTGCCGTGGTCGGCCGTGATCGCGAGGAGCGCGCCTCCGCGGTCTGCCGCCCTGGCATCGGCGGCCGCGACCGCCGCGGCGACCCGCCCGAGGCACGCGTCGACGGTCTCGACGGCGCGGACGGTTGCCGACCAGACGCCGGTATGGCCGACCATGTCGGGGTTCGCGTAGTTGGCGACGATGAAGTCGTAGCGGTCGGACTCGATCGCATCGACGAGCGCATCCGTGACGCCCTCCGCGCTCATCGCCGGCTCGAGGTCGTAGGTCGGGACGCGCGGGCTCGGGACGAGGAGGCGGTCCTCGCCCTCGAACGGCTCCTCGCGGCCACCGTTGAGGAAGTACGTCACGTGGGCGTACTTCTCCGTCTCCGCGACGTGGAACTGCCGCCACCCCGCAGCCGAGAACGCGCCGGCCAGCGACTCCACGACCTCGGGGGGGAACGCGACCATCACCGGGAGGCCGGCCTCGTATTCCGTGAGCGTGACGACCTCGACGTTCCTCGGGGCCGGGCGGCCGGCAGGCGACGCCCGATCGAACGCGTCGAACGCGCGATCGGCGAGGGCGTGCGTCAGCTGCCGTGCCCGGTCGGCGCGGAAGTTGCAGTGGACCATGGTGTCGCCGTCGATGACCCGGCCGTCGACGCCGGCGATGACGGTCGGCTGGACGAACTCATCGTTCTCGCCGCGCCCGTACGCGGCCTCGATCGCCTCGACGGCTGATGGGGCCTGCTCCCCCACCCCGTGGACGATCGCGTCGTAGCCACGCTCGATCCGGTCCCAGCGCGCGTCGCGGTCCATCGCGAAGTACCGGCCGCCGACCGTGGCGATGCGCGCCCCGGGATGGGCCGCGCCGAGCCGGGATTCGAGGTCCACGACGTACTCGACCGCCGAGCGTGGCGGCGTGTCGCGGCCGTCGAGCAGCGCGTGGACGAGGACGCCTGGAACGGCATGCCGTCGCGCCAGCTCCGCCAACGCGACGAGATGGCGATCGTTGGCATGAACGCCGCCCGGACCGACGAGGCTCACGGCGTGGAGCGGCCGGTTCGCCGCCACCGCGCGGTCACACGCGGCGACGAGCGCGGGAACGGCGAAGAACGAGCCGTCCGCGATCGCGGCGTCGATCCGCGGCAGATCCTGGAGCACCGGGCGGCCGGCGCCGAGGTTGAGGTGACCCACCTCGGAGTTGCCCATCTGGCCGGCCGGGAGCCCGACGGATCCCTCGGACGCACCGAGCGTCGCATGCGGCCACGCGGCGAGCAGGTCGCGCCAGACCGGCATCCGGGCTGCCGCGATCGCGTCACCCGCTGGGTCGCGGCCGATTCCGAAGCCATCGAGGACGACGAGGACGATCGGGCGAGGGCGCGCCGCCGGGGTGAGCGCGCGGCCGGACGTCACGAGCCCGGAGCGCCGCTGCGTGCGCGCGCGGTCACGGCGGCACGGGCAACGATGCCGGCCATCTCGTCCGGCTTCAGCGATGCGCCACCGACGAGCGCGCCGTCGATCGACGGCTCGGCGAGGAACTCCCCGATGTTCGACGACGTGACGCTCCCGCCGTAGAGGACGGGGATGTCCGCGGCGTAGCCTTCCCAGCCGACGTCCTCGATCGCGCCGCGGATCACGTCCGCCATCTCGGCCGCGTCGGCGCCGGCGGCGTTCCGGCCGGTCCCGATCGCCCAGATCGGCTCGTATGCGATGACGAGCCCACCGGCCGTCACCGCGTCCGCGTCGCGCTCGCGGAGCGACTCGACGATCTGCCGCCGGACCACAGCCGCGTGTCGCCCTGCCTCTCGATCCGCGAGGTGTTCGCCGACGCACAGGATCGGGCGCAGGTGGGCGTCGACGGCTCGTGTGAGCTTCCGCCCGATCAGCTCGTCGGTCTCGGCAGCGTCGCGCCGTCGCTCGGAGTGACCGACGATCACCCATGTCGCGAGGCCGACGAGCATCGGTGCGCTGATCTCGCCGGTGAACGCGCCGGCAAGCTCGTGGTGGACGTTCTGCGCGCCGACCGCGACGTCCTCTCCGACGAGCGCGTCGCGTACGGCGGCCAGGCAGACGAACGGCGGACAGATGACCCGAACGACGCTCGGCTCGCGCGTCCGGGAGGCGATCGTGTGCGCCAGCTCGCCGGCGTCGGCTGGGCTGGTGTGCATCTTCCAGTTCGCGGCGACGATGACGGGACGGACGCCGGCGGTCACGGGCGATCGAGGGTTGCGGTCCGGAGCCCGCGGCGAGCCACGCCGTCGTCGGGAGCGATGGAGCGCACGGCATCCGACGAACGACTTCGACGAGCGGATCGGCGCGTGTCACGGCGAGGCGCGGCACCGTCATCGCCGTGAAGCGCCAGCCGCTCGATCCGGTCGAGGGACCGCTGGACGGCCGACCGGTGGAGCGACAGTCGCTCGGCGAGCTCCGTCAGCGTCGCCTCCGGCGTAGCGCGCCGCGCCTCGGCGACGACGCGGACCACGTATGGCTGCTCGCCGAGCCTACCGTCGGCGTCGAGCAGCGCGATCGCCGCGAGCTGGCGGCCTGCAGCGCCGACGGATCGGTGGAGGTTCGCGGATTCGGCGTTCAGGACGCGGTTCAGCTCCCCGCGGAGTGCCCGCGAAACCTGCCGCGCCTCCAGTTCGAGCAGCGCACCCGCGCCACCGATCCGACGCAGGAACACGCCGACGATCTCGGAGCTCTTCCAGGTCACGACGCCGCGCCCGCGGCGAATCCGCCATGACGCGGGCAGCCCAACCTCCGCGAGACGCGCCGCGAGCACGGGCGCCTCGACCGCGTCGACGACGAATTCCAGGTGCGTCCTGCCCGACGCCAGGCTTAGCGAGCCGCGCGACAGGAACCGTCCGCGGAGCCACGCGGTGCGGCAGTGATCGGGGGCCGTCGACCAGTCGAACTCCGGGGCCGCGGCAGGCGATCCGCGCCGCAGTCGCACGACGAGACGGCCGATCGTCGTCGTCCGCCCCGCAAAACCGGCTCCCAGGCCCGCGGACTCGGCGACGCGATCGCAGGCGCGTGCCGGATCGACGGCCGCGATCTCGGCGCGAAGGGCCGCGACAAGGTCGCGCT
>DASWSI010000053.1:0-6134 GCA_036402715.1 Candidatus Limnocylindrales bacterium | reverse complement strand
CGACGTTGATCCCGCGGAGGAGCGACACCTGAAGCGAGTCGCCGTGCGCACGAGGCATGGAGCCGATCCTACGCCGCGGGGACGACCCGGTCAGGGAGCCGTGGCCGCTCAGCCCGCGGCGCGACGTGCGCAACGGCACCTCGGCCGCGTCGCGAACCGGCGGGAGCCACGTACGGCGCCCGCGTCACGCCACCACGGCACGCGATCCGATCACGAGCCAGGCCCCGACGAGGGCGAGCGTCACGGCGAACGCGATGAGCAGCGCCAGCCGGAACCGACGGAGGGCGCGGTCCTCGGCGAGCAGGACGTGGAGCGGAAACGCGACCGCCGTGTAGCGGACCGAGCTAATGAGCGTCCCGCCCGTGAGGGGCGACAGCAGCCCGTGGCCGAGGACGAAGAGCCCCTCGGACAGGCGTCGCCGCGCGATGAGCCACACGCCCGCGATCGCGGCCAGGATGACGGCCGGAGCGTTCAGGAACGTGATGTCATACGGCGCGTCGATCACGGATCCGCCACCCGCCAGGTAGTGCGAGATCAGCGACAACGGAGCGGTTGCGGCCCGCCCCCACGCGCTCTGCGCGTGGGCCCAGGCGAGGACGTCGCCGGTGAGCCCGCCGAGGTAGGCCGAGAACGCCGCGAGCGCGATCACGGGCAGCACCATCGGGACGACCGCCACCGCAAGCTGCAGTCGCCGCGGCCGCGCCCGGGCGATCTCGCCGAGGACGAGGATTGCCGCGAACATGCCGGCCGGCCTCGCCAGCGTCGCGACCGCGACGGCCATCCACGCGAGCGCCCAGCGGTCGCGACGCGCAAGCGCCCAGGCCCCGAGCGAGGCGAGGAGGAGAAGCGACTCGGGCCGAAAGAGCGAGAAGACATGCGAGAACGGCCAGTACGCAAGCAGCAGGACCGCCCACCTGGCCGCCCGCCGGCCGTGCTGCGCGGCGGTCTCCGCGCGAAGGATGAACAGCGCGGTCAGGAATGCCGCGTTCGAGAGGACAACGCCGGCGAGGACGGATCCACCGAGGATGCTGACGAGGCCCGGGAAGAGCGGGAAGAACGCCCAGTTGTGCGTCGTCGCCGCCGTGAACGGTTGCGCGTCGTAGCCCGAGCGAACGATCGTCAGGTACCAGCCGCCATCGCCATGGAGCGCGATCCGCTCGAGATACGGCTGCAGGATGGCGCCGACATCGTCACCGGTCACCCTCGACTGGGTCACCCCGGTGACGATCACCCGGGTGGCGATCGCACCGAACAGGTACACGAACCGCGAGGCGATCGCATGCCCGAGGACGAACCCCGCGTCCATCTCCGCCAGCCGACGCCTCGCGGCGATGGCGGCGCGCCGAACGCGGTCCGGCGATGGACTCTCGTCCGGAGCGGCGTTCACGTTCGTGAAAGTACACCGGCAGCCGCGTCGCGGGGCGACTCCGACGCTGCGCGGCTGTCCGCCTCGCTCGCGCGCTAGCGGCCCGCGGTCGCCAGCCCGGTCACGACCTCCATGTTCGGCAGCGCGAGGAGGATCGCCGGGGCCGCAATGACCTTCCAGCTCCGGCTTCCTCCGCCGAGCACGATCCGCGGCCTCGCCATCACCGCCGCGTCGACCCACACCGGGAGGTCCGCGGGAAGCCCGAACGGTGTCACGCCGCCGATCTCCATCCCGGTCAGCTCGCGTGTCTCGTCCGGCGCGGCGAAGGAGGCCTTGCGGGTCCCGAGACGGTCGCGGACGGCGTGGTTGACATCGAGCCGGTCCGGCGCGAGGACGATGCACGCGGCATATCGGCGCGGCTCCGCCTTTCCCGCGACGACGATCGTGTTCGCGGATTCGGCCGGATCGAAGCCGTACGCCGCGCAGAACGCCGCCGTATCGGCGAGGGCGGGGTCACAGGCGAAGAGCTCGAACGGAACCCCGAGCGGCGTGAGCAGGGCTTCGAGGTGCGTGCGTGCGGCGTCCACGTCCATCGCGGAACGGTACGTCAGCCGGTCAGTCGCCGCGTCGGTGCGGGGGGTTCGAACTCAGCGCCGCCGCGACCGCCGCTTCGTTGGCGGCTCGTCGGCCGCCTTCGCCTGCGCGTCGCGGATCTGCTTGAAGACCTTCCCCATCCCCGGACGCATCAGGTCCTTCGCCGCAGCGTCCGCGTCCTTGTCGCGCCGGCGCGCGCGGTCGGCTTCGCGGGGATCGAGGTCCTCCGCCACGCTGCGCCTAGCGGGCCAGCGTCGCCAGCAGCGCGACGAGCGGCGGAATGGCCTGGATCGCCGCCGCGAGCGCGAACCTCCGGTTCGTCGTCACGAGGACCGCGCCTGCAGCGACCATCGACGCGCACGCGAACACGATGACCGCCCGCCCGGCGACGTCGTTGCCCGCGGCCACGAGCACGACGCCCAGCGCGACCCCGACGGCCAGGAAGAGGTTGTAGAAGCCCTGGTTGAACGCCATCGGTTGCACGACCGCCGCGTCTTCGGCGGAGCGGACACCGAACCGCCGCCAGACGGTGGGCCGATCGAAGAGGATGCTTTCGAGCGCAAAGAACCAGACGTGGATCACGGCCGCGACGACCGCGGCGGCCTCGGCGAGGATCGGCATGCCGGCATTCTGCACCGCCGGACAGGCGCCCCGCGCCGCCGCCGAGCCGCGTGGCGTGCCCACGGCGCCGCCGCGCACCCGAGCCGGAAGGTGGCCGCGGCGCCCTGCGCGGATCCGTGCAATAGTTGCGGACGCAACGGTTAATTCGCAGGAGACCACGGAATGACAGACTGGGACCCGAACGCGTTCAACACAGCGATCATCGCGGACATGCGCGCCAACGGTGGGAAGGTCACGTCCGGACCGCTTGCCGGTTCGCCACTGCTGATCCTCACGACCACCGGCGCACGGAGCGGCGAGCCGCGAATGTCCGTCCTGACGTACACGCGTGACGGCGACGCGTATGTCGTGGCAGGGTCGAAGGGCGGCTCACCCACGGACCCCCATTGGTTCAACAACCTGAAGATCAATCCGGACGTGAAGGTCGAGGTCGAGGGCCGTTCGTTCGATGCGCAGGCGTCCATCTCGACCGGGAAGGACCACGACGTGCTGTGGGACCGTCACGTCGCGGCGCTCCCGAACTTCGCCGAGTATCCGGAGAAGGCGGGTCGCGTCATCCCGATGATCCGGCTGACCCCGATCGGGTAGGGGAGCCGCAGGTCCCCTCGCGCAGGCGGCGCGGACCGCCAAGGGTCGGGCCAGAACGCCGTCGCCAATGCGGCCGGCGTCGGATGCTATCGTCGGTCGGTGCCCACCGAGATCCGTCGCGTCCGTGAAGACGAGCTGACGGAATACGTCGACGCGATGAGCGTCGCATTTCTCGGCCGACCGGACGTGGCCCGGTTCGTCGAGACGGTCAGGCCGCTGTGGGACCTGGAGCGGACCTGGGCGGCATTCGACGGCGGCCGCATGCGTGGGACGCTCCGGACCTGGTCGACGGAGCTCACCGTTCCGGGCGGCGGCCGTCTGCCGGCGGCTGCGATGACGAACGTGACGGTCCTCGCAACCCACCGCCGGCAGGGGATCATGCGGGCCATGCTCAAGAGCGAGCATGAGGCGAGCCGCGATCGCGGCGACGCGGTGGGACTCCTGCACTCGGCCGAGTACCCGATCTACGGTCGGTTCGGATACGGGCCGGGCTGCCGCGAAGCGAGCGTCGCGCTGGAGACGGCGGCTACCGGTTTTCACGGGGAGCCGTCGAGCGGCGTCGATTTCGCGAAGCCGGACGAGCGGACGCGGGACGAGATGAAGGCCGTGTTCGAGGCCGTTCGGCTCCGTCAGGCGGGCGAGATCCGGCGGCGCGACGTCCGCTGGGACTTCGACCTCGGTCTGCGCGACGACGCGTGGGATCCGCCGTGGAAGGGCTTCGTCATCATCCACCGCGATCGCTCCGGCGCCGCGGACGGCTATGCCCGGTACCGCGCCGAGGAGCGCTGGGAGGACGGCCAGCCGCGAAACGTGCTGAACGTCGATGAGCTGCACGCGCTGTCGGACGCGGCGTATGCCTCGCTCTGGCGGTTTCTCGCGGAGATGGACTGGGTCGCGAGAGTCAAGGCGGAGCGTCGCCGGGTGGACGAACGCCTGCCATGGCTGCTGACGAACGCCCGGGCGGCGCGAGTGTCGGATATCGGCGACAGCATCTGGGTCCGCATCCACGACGTCCGGCGCGCCCTCGAGGCTCGGACGTACGAACGCGACGGCAACGTCGTCGTCGAGGTCGTCGACGCCGAGCTGCGGAGCGGCAAGGTCCGGCTTCGCGTCGACGTCGACGGCGGGCGAGCAACCTGCCGGCCGACCACGCGGTCCGCGGACCTGACGATCGGCGTGGCCGCGCTCGGTGCGGCATATCTTGGTGGCGTCCCGCTCGGCCTTGCCGTGATCGCGGCCGGTTGCGACGAGCATCGCGAAGGGTCGCTCGCCGCGCTGGACCGGATCCTCCGAACGATGGACGAGCCGTGGTGCTCGACGTTCTTCTAGGCGTCGGGCTTCCACCCACCGCCGGCATCCAGCTCCATTTCGCGGTCGAGCGCGAGCGCCACACGCGCCGCTCGCGACAGCGCTGCGATCCGGGCCGCGTCGCGCGTCAGGGCGACGAGCGAATCGGTCGGGATCGCCTGGCCCGGGACGAACGTGACGAACCGCACCTTTCGCAGCCGAAGGTGCGCGCCTTCGAGGAGCCGCTCCGGGTCGGCGAGCCACACGCCATGCTCGAACCCCAGGTGGACGTGCGCGCGCTCCGGCGCGACGTAGGCGAAATACGCCGAACGACGCCCGGTCGGCACGTCGAAGCCGATGAGCCGCCAGCCTGGCCTGACACGCTCGACGGCGGTCGGAACCGCACGCCGGACGACCGCCCGAAGCCGATCAGCGACGCGGCGGATTTCGGTGGGATACCCGTCGAGAAACGCATCCGCCGGGAGCAGCTCCGTGGCGTCCGTCCTTCCCGCAGCATGGCTCATTCGCGTGGCTCGTCTCCGCCCCGTGCCGATGAGTTTTCGGCCTCGGCGTCGTCCAACGAGTATCACCGCGGCCACACTTCGAGGAGAAGGTCGATCATTGACGCGACGACCAGCGACGCAAGGATGAACGAGATGCGGTTTCACACGACGATCCTGCAGGCCGGCAAGACGGCGACGGGCATTCGCGTTCCGGACGAGATCGTCGCGGCGCTCGGGAAGAGCCGTCGGCCGGCGGTGCGCGTCACGATCAACGGGTTCACGTACCGGAGCACGATCGCCGTCATGGGCGGCGACTACATGGTGGGCGTCAACGCCGACAACCGCGCAGGCGCCGGCGTCCAGGGTGGCGACGAGGTCGACGTGGACATCGAGCTCGACACGGCGCCGCGGGAGATCACGGTCCCGGCGGACCTCGCCGCCGCACTCGACGCGGAGCCGGCGGCGAAGCGGACGTTCGATGCCCTCTCGTACAGCAACAAGTCGTGGCACACGCTCCAGGTCGAGGGCGCGAAGACGGACGAGACGCGTTCCCGACGGATCGCCAGGTCGGTCGAGATCCTCCGCGAAGGGCGCCCGCGATGACGGGGAAGTCCGTCGCTGAGAAGCTCCGGATCAAGCCCGGGACGATGCTCTGGACGTCCGATCCGTCGCGCATCCACCTCGTCGACCCACTGCCGGACGGCGTCCGCGCCGTCGATGACCTGACCCAGGCGACCACGGCCATCGTGTTCGCTCCCGATGAGCGCTCGATCCGAGGCGTCCTCTCGTCGCACGATGCGGCGCTGGACCGCGTCGCGGCGTTATGGGTTCTGTATCCCAAGGCGAACCGCGCGGACATCAACCGTGACTCCCTGTGGCCGATCCTCGCCGAGCGCGGCTTTCGGCCGATCACCCAGATCGCCGTCGACGAGGTCTGGTCGGCCCTTCGGTTCCGCAAGCTCAACGCCGCCGAGGTGGCCGCCGCGAACCCGCCGCGATCGGCCCATCCAACCACCGCCACCCGCTGACATTCACCCCGCAGCACACGAGGACTCCGATGAACCAGACACTTGCCCCCAACCTCATCCACGTCACGTCGAAGGACGGAACGGATATCGCGATCGAGCGATCCGGCGACGGCCCGCCCGTCATCCTCGTCTGCGGCGGATCCGTCG